>JADHRO010000119.1 GCA_016777395.1 Chitinophagales bacterium
ATCTTTATGCAATGAAAATTATTCCTACAGCTGACGGAACAAACACCCTTTTGCATAAAGTATTAGGCGAACACTACCACTCTATTCATGGTGCCTTGCAAGAAAGTCAACATGTCTTTATTCAAGAAGGATTAGCACACTATCCACAAGTAAAAGAACTCGTAGTGTTTGAAATGGGCTTAGGCACTGGATTGAATGCCTTACTAGCCTATGACTATGCAGACAAGCATGGCATCAAGATCCATTATTATGCCATAGAGGCTTACCCCATTTCACTCGAAGAAAGTCAAGCAATGCAATACGATGAGCTTATCGAAAACACCGAGGCATTTCATCAAATTCATGAAGCGGAATGGAGCACTGAAGTGGTACTTAGCTCAAATTTTAGCTTATTTAAAATTAATAGTTTGCTAGAGGATACAGACTTAAGCTTCATCCCGGGTGTAGACGTCATTTTCTACGATGCATTTGCGCCAGCTGCTCAGGCACATCTTTGGGAGCCTCCTATCCTACTGAACATGTTTAATCTATTAAAAAGAGGGGGGCACTTGACGACCTATTGCGCGAAAGGTCAATTTAAACGCAATCTAAAAAGTGTGAATTTTGAAGTCAAAGGCGTTCCAGGACCTCCAGGTAAAAGAGAGATTACCTTGGCATTTAAAAGGAACTGAGTCCTCAATAATCCAGGCATTTCGGATGAATGAATCTTTTATTTAAATCCTTGGGAGTGACAGCTCAGGTAAAATATCCTTGCTACTCACATTTTTTAAGAAGAGCTTCTATTTCCATTTGTGAATAATACTTCTGTTTTGCCGTAAATCGCTTACTGACATAATTGGTTATATTGGCTACTTGAATATCATTCAAGTAATCCAGCCCCAGCATTTCTTCTTTATACCATACCTGATTGATATGCAAAGAATCACTGATTCCAACTCTGATAATACAAGGCACTTGGTCCATGTTAGTATCTAACCAATCGGTGTCTGCCAATGGAGGTATCAACGCCCCTAATCCTTCCCCGTTTTTACCATGGCATTTGGCGCAATTGTATGTGTAGCTGGTTGAACCAGGACTTTTCACCAAAGTATTCAAGGTTTTTGTCAGCAAGCAAAATCCTAAGATTCCCAGTACTGCAAGAATGGCTGTTTTTCTTCTAGTACTCATCCAACAAAACCTCTACATCCTCAATTAATTTCGTTACATCGTTTTCAGATGTACCATCGTAATATCCTCGTATTTGTTGCTCCTTATCCACTAGGATAAAATAACCACTGTGCTCAAAACCACCAGGCACTTCATCATCTGCAAAAGCTATAATCATGTAATGTTCGGCCATACTGTATAATTCATCCTTCTCACCCGTAACAAAATGCCACTTTTCATTTGTTGTGACTCCAATCTTATTGGCATAAGCAGCTAATTTTTGAATGCTATCTCGAACCGGATCGATAGTATGGGATAAAAAAGTCACTTCAGGATATTCAAGATACGCGTCATGAACCCGCAGCATCTGTTTGGTCATAACCGGACAAATAGATGGACAAGAAGTAAAGAAAAAATCAGTAATAAATATCTTATCTGAAAATGTAGTATTATTCACTACTTCTCCTGCTTGGTCAATAAATTCAAATGAGGCAAGCTTATTGATGATGGTATCATATCCATTATCCGTTTGAATATATTCCTTGCCGTAAACGGGTAATTTAGGTGGTGCTTTACAAGCGAAAATCAGAACCAAAACAATAAAAAGTGGGAGTAACCTCATCATGAACATTAATTTACATAAAGGTCGGAAGAAAGCCTCGTTTAAAAGAGGAAAATGGAAGAAATCTAAATCGAATTGGCTTCTGTAATTAAACCTTTACTGAGTAGAATAAGAATAAGAATTCCAACAATAATTCGATAATAGCCAAAGAACCTAAAACCATATTTAGTTAAGAACCCAATAAAGCCTTTAATGGCAATTAGTGCGACTATAAAAGCTACAATATTTCCTAAAGCCAATATTTGCATGTCCCCCGGTGAAAAGCCAGTATCCAAATGGTACTGTAACATTTTATAGCCCGTTGCGGCTAACATAGTAGGTACGGCAAGAAAGAAGGAAAACTCAGCAGCATTCTTTCTATTTAATTGCTGTGTTAAACCTCCTATAATTGTTGCTGCAGAGCGAGATACACCTGGTATCATTGCAATTACTTGAAAAAACCCAATAATCAATGCCTTCTTATTACTTAAAACTTGTTCAGCTTGAACTGCTTCATTTTTAGCAAAAATCCTATCGACAAATAATAAAACCACACCACCTGCAATCAACATAACTGCAACAACCCAAGTATTATCTAATAACGCATCGATATAATCGTTGAGCAACAAACCAAATACAGCTGCGGGTATAAAAGCAATGATGAGCTTAAGGTAAAAATCTACTGATTGTAAAAACTTATTCCAGTAAAGAACAAGCACAGAAAGTATAGCACCAAACTGAATAGCGACCGTAAACATTTTCACATACTCATTAGAAGCAATTCCCAAAAAGGAAGAACCTATGATCATATGACCTGTTGAAGAAATAGGTAAAAACTCTGTTATCCCTTCAATTATTGCAAGAATAATTGCGTGCCAGATATTCATTACTCAGCAGGCTTAAACTTTTTAAGAATGGCAACGGCCACCGTAATAAATCCAAGTACTATGACTATTGGAGCTAATGTAATTCTTCTAAAACTATAAATACCCTCATCAAATTCATACGCATAACCATCCGGTCCTAATTCATTGCCGCCTCCAGCCATAAGAAAAAAGCCTAGGATGACTAAAAGAGCTCCCAAACCGATGAGCATGTAATTCATTTTTCCGTATATCAATTCTTGTTTACTACTCATAGTTTAATATTTAGTATAGATCATCTAATTTCATGCGAAGATACTTACGAACGACAAAATAGGTACTTATCAAAGATATTACAACTCCCACGATGATCAAGGATGCTCCAATCATCGCAAAATCAAGATAATTTGAAAATACATTTAAGTTAATTACATACTTTTCAAAAAGATATACCCCTAACAAAAGGAGCAATGAGGCAAGCATCGCACTTAAAAACCCATTAAATATCGCTCTCAAAACAAAGGGTTTAGTAATAAACCATTTTTTAGCCCCTACCAGCTGCATACTCCGGATGGTGAATCGTTGCGAGAACATGGCTAGTCTTATGGTGTTATCTATGATAATAAAACTAACTAATATCAATAAGGCCAAAAAGATTAACATCCCAATGAGCACATTAGCTGAAAATTTAGTAATATTCTCAGTTAAATTTTCATCATAATTAACCGCACTTACATTCTTAGTCGCCAGTATTTCATCTTTAATCCAGGCCAGAGAATCATTATTGGAATAGGCCGCATTAAGGTGCAAAATTATAGCATCTGGCAATGGATTATAGCCTATGGTAGAAATAAAATCCTCACCTAAATCCTCAATCATTAATTCCGCAGCAGCCTTCTTACTCACCTGCTCTAGATCCTTCACAAATACTTCAGCTCCCAATTGTTTAGCATATTGCAGGCGATCACTTTCATTTAGCGACTCCATCAGAACCAATTGAACCGCCATATTCTCCTTCACCGATTGAGTCAATCGAGTAGATTGGATGAAAAAAGTACCAATAAGGCCCAATACCAGAAGAATTAAGCTAATACTGACAATAGAAGTCATGTAAGTTGGACGTGACTTTTTTGGTCTCTTTTGTTGCGGGCTACTCATTGCAAAGCAAAATTAATAAAATTCTTAGGCTATCGTCCACTTTTGATAAAATTTAAATGATTTTTTACATGTGGAATGACTAGTATTGTATTTGTAAAAAATTAATGGCATATTAGCGTATATGGAAAGCAATGAAATTAAGTTTCTAGTTTTAGATGTTGATGGCACCCTCACGGATGGAGGCATTTACATCAGTGAGAATGGTGATGAAATGAAAAAATTTAATACTAAAGACGGCATGGGTATTAAAAATCTTTTAAAGAGTGGCATTGAAGTTGGATTTATAAGTGCTGCCATAAGCAAGAAAATTGTGCATCATCGAGCAGCTATGTTGGGGGTAAAATACTGCTATGCTGGTAATGGTGACAAATTAGAAATTTTGGGACGATGGCTAGATGAATTAGACCTTAGTTTTGACGAGGTTGCTTTTATAGGTGACGATATTAATGATGTGCGAATTATGCAAGGAGTGGGTCTATCCGCAGCACCTTTTGATGCTTTGGAGGAAGTGAAAAGCGCAGCTAATATTGTACTAGAAAAGAAAGGTGGTCAAGGTTGTGTTAGAGAATTTATCGATCGAGTATTTATCAACCGGATCTTGCTTTCCAATCCGCATTAAATCACTTTTTGTAAATCAGTTTTTCGCTTCGCCCCTTCTTGAATACATTGCGTTTAGACTTAGCACCCTTTCTAAGGACTTTCTGTTTTTCTTCTGGCAGTGCATTTATGGATTGGCATTCTTCCGAACAACATCTATCCAGTTTAGCTTTACAACTGTCGCATTGAATAAATAAAACATTACATGCTACATTCGCGCAATTCGAATGGGTATCAAAAGGGTCGCCACAGGTGTGACAACTTGCTATTACTTCAGGACTTATAGCTTCTTCCAATCTCTCATCAAAAACAAAATTTTTACCTATGAATAGGTTGGGCATACCCTTTTCTTTGATTTCATGGGCGTATTTAATAATACCACCTTCTAATTGATAAACGTTCTTAAAACCACGATGTTTGTACCATGCACTTGCCTTTTCGCAACGAATCCCTCCGGTACAATACATAACAATATTTTTATCCTCGTTTCCATTTAAGATCTCTTCTTCAATATGTGGTAAGGACTCCCTGAAATTGTCAACATCTGGAGTCACAGCTCCTTTAAAATGTCCGACTTCAGTTTCGTAGTGATTCCTCATATCGATGAGAATGGTATTGTCTTGTTGTATGATATCATTAAACTCATCAGCTCTAAGGTGCAAGCCTTTATTAGTCACATCAAAACTTATATCTTCAAGTCCATCAGCCAAAATTTTAGTGCGATTTTTAATAACCAGTTTGTAGAATGAATCATCCCTGTTTTCAACGGCAATATTTAGTCGAATACCTCGAAGGAAAAGAATATCTTCAAGTTCTTGTTTAAATCCTTCTAAATTTTCCTCAGGAACAGAAATTTGGGCATTGATTCCCTCATGTGCCACATAAACTCTACCCAAGACTCCTAGCTGGTCGAAATGAATAAATAAATAATCTCTAAAAAATTGTGGATTGCCTATCTGAGCATATTTATAAAACGACAAGGTGGTTCGTTTCACATTGCTATTCGCAATTTGTTCTTTAAGTACCCTTTTATCTACACGATTACACAGTTTCATGCTATGGTCGAATTTAAAAGCTCATGGAATAAGTTGTAAAGATATGAAAATTCTATTTTTCTGCACTTGACTTGGAAAACCGAACATAGAAGGCAGCGAGACTGCCTAGGCGCTTTTTACTTAATTTACTTTGACTTTATCTGCTAAATTTCGTGCTTTAACACGCAGATTTTCTACGTTGGCATTCTTCTCTCCATACACCAAGCTAACCCCCATTCTTCGATATTTTCTTGTGTTTGGTTTACCAAACAAACGGATGTCAGTTTGCGGAGCACTTAAGGCCTGCTTAACTCCCGAAAATTTTGGCCATTTATCGCTTTCTTCGTTCGCTAAAATAACAGCACTAACTCCTGATCTTTCCAAGCTGATATTTGAAATAGGTAATCCTAATATTGCTCTTGCATGCAGTTCGAATTCACTTAAATTCTGTGTGCCTGCTAGAGTTACCATGCCTGTATCATGCGGTCGAGGTGAAAGCTCAGAAAAATAAACACCCTCATTTGAAATAAAAAATTCTACTCCCCAAACACCAGCTCCGCTTAAGGCCTCAGTTACTTTTTTAGCCATTTCTTGCGCTTCTTCAATATCTTCCGCTTTAAGAATACATGGCTGCCAAGACTCTTGGTAATCTCCCCTCTCCTGTCTGTGACCAATAGCAGGACAAAACAAGGTTTCACCTTTTTCTTGGGTTACCGTTAATAGGGTGATTTCTGTATGAAAGTCAACAAAAGCTTCAATAATAATTTCTTTCAGGTCACCTCGACTACCTTCCATGGCATAAGTGAAACTCCTTTCTAAGTCTTCTTCGGACCGAACCACACTTTGTCCTTTACCAGAACTTGACATTAAAGGTTTTACCACGCATGGCATTCCAATTTCATGCACTGCAGTATCAAATTCATTTTTGTTTGTTGCGTAAGCGTATTTTGCAGTTCTTAAGTTCAATTCCTTGGCCGCTAAATCTCTTATAAGCTTACGATTCATCGTAAAATTGGCAGCTCTTGCACTTGGCACCACATTATACCCTTGCTCCTCATATGCAAAAAATCGTTCCGTTCGAATGGACTCAATTTCGGGTACAATGAGTTTAGGATTATGCTTTTCAACCATGGAGTCAAGTGCTGCTGCATCGAGCATATTAAACACTTCAAACTCATCAGCAACCTGCATAGCAGGAGCATTCGCATAGTTGTCGCAGGCTACGACATATTCCCCTAATCGTTTTAAGGAAATCACTAGCTCCTTTCCCAGTTCTCCTGAACCCAGAAGTAAAATTTTTGTCTTTTGCATAGAACAAATATACAAGACAACAGTCATATCAAAATGCTTTGATATTAACGCTTGTGGAAACCAATTCAA
>JADHRO010000120.1 GCA_016777395.1 Chitinophagales bacterium
CCAATGACAACTTTAAGGTGAATGAATGGTACTTAAACTATAAAGCAGATTTTACTAAGGTCAATAAAAACAAACACTTCTTCAATATAAATGCAGACTTTGATGTGAGTAATTACACCCCTTCAGCACCCGGTCGAGGGGACCTAGAACGGGAGGTTTTCCAGTTTGGCGGATCCTATACCTTCAACAATGACGATTGGAAGCTTACCGCTGGTATCACCACGGCGATAGGAGATATTAATGACGATCAACAGTTTAATATCTACCCAAAACTATATACAGAGAAAAGCCTGTTTAAGAATTATCTCATATTTTACTCTGGATGGAGTAGGCGACTGCAAAAAAATACTTACCTCAACTTTGCACAGGAGAATCCCTTTATCAATTATGACATTATGTTAGAAAACAGCCGTGTAGAAGATCGAATGGCAGGATTCAAGGGAGCAGCAGGACAGTTTACTTACAATGCCCGGTTTTCAAATAAAGTGATTAAACAAATGCCTTTGTTCGTAAATGATAGTCTAGATATGAAGCGTTTTGATGTTGTTTATGATAAGAATACCACAGTAATAAATATTAATGTAGAAGCGGGTTACGATTGGAATAAAAAATTGAGAAGCTTATTGGTCTTCGATTTCATGTTGTATGAACTTGATGGTCAGGCAAAAGCATGGCATTTACCAATGTTAAGTACAAATTTTAGCACAAGTTACTTACTCAAAGAAAAATTACTAATAAATGCTGAGGTCTTTGGTGTAGCTGGTGCATTTGCTCGAGATGAAAATGGCGATGCAGAAAAAATAAAGGGAATGGCAGATATCAACCTAGGAGCAAACTATCAATTCACTAAATACCTTTCCTTCTTTGCACAATTGAACAATTTAGCCAATTTTAAATACCAAAAATGGTATAATTATCCTACCTTTGGTTTTAACGCCATGGTAGGTGTTCAATTTAGGTACTAGGATGAATATTAACTTTGAAGATCATATTTTAGACTTACTCAAACACAATGACTGTGTTGTTTTACCAAACTTTGGTGGATTTATATTAAAGTCTATTCCTAGTACTATTCACCAAAATACCATTTCTCCCCCGTCTAAGCAGATTGCTTTTAATAGTAGTTTAAAACACGATGACGAACTGTTAACAGGCGCTTTAATGGGGAAGCATTCTTTACCATATGAGACTGCAAAAAATAAAGTACTTGCTTTTTCCAATCAGGTAAGCTTTGGAATTAAAAAAGCTGGATTGTTCAAACTAAATAAGATTGGCTCATTCTCCGTAAATGAAAATAATCAAATTATTTTCAAGCCTTTTGTATTAGAATTGAGTGACTCCTCTGTCTACGGCATGAAAAAATTTCATTTAAAACCTATTCCGAAGCAGCTCATTAAGCCTGTAGTCAAAAAAGGTGAAAAGGAAGTTGTCAAGATTAAAAAAGAGAGGCAAATCAAGTTAAGGAAAACCTCCAATCCTGCTGTAGTTGGCTTGTTTAGTTCGATGTTACTCTTGGTTGGCGTAATCGGATTGATGGGGTCAAACACCCAACTTGCACCCGCTAAAACACAGCAAGCTGGATTTGTAGAGCTTTTATTTCCAAATGATTCATTTGTAGAGAGTTTTGAGAATACTGTTGTTTACAACGAGCCTCTTGTTAATTATCCTGTTTCCCAAAAAGAAGGGTATATCAATGAAACTTTAATTAGAATTAATCAAAGAACTTTAGCCAAAGGATATTACATTGTTCTAGGTTCATATGCTTCGCTGAAGAATGCAGAACGAATGGAAGCCCAACTCTTCGCGGAAGGTAATGACTCTTATATCTTACCAAGTGATAATGGATTTTACCGAGTAGGTATTTATGCAGACGCTAGTCTTATTGCAGCCAAATCTATTTTAGCAGAAAAGCATTTAGTGAATGAAGGTGCTTGGCTAATTAAGAACTAGAATCCAGCAGGACAATATCTATCGTTGTTTTTTCTATTGAAACATCCAGAGTAAACCAATGCAATTTCAGGACCTCCATTTCCTCTCGACGCGACCGTAAATTTTGATAAATTCAAATCATAACTAAAGTGGATTTGAAAAGATTTTACATCCGCTCGAGTTGCAATAACAATCGCATCCTCTAAACGATACATAACACCAAAATAAAGGGCTGTTTTCACCGTCGGTATTTGGCTCAACTTGTATTTAAAAAAAGAGGTAAGGGTAGCTTCATAAGTTGGTCCTTGCTTCAACAACATAAATCCTGGCATTATCCCTAACTGATTATTAAAAGGAATCAGTGCACCCCCGTGCAGAGTAAACTTCATATACTTGCGCTCAGATTCATCTCTGTTGATGTTAAAACTTGAAATATTAGGCTGATTCACATGCTGTAAAGCCAGTCCAAAAAAGTAATTGGAATTCTTTTTTGGTGAAGTAGAATATAAAAAACCAGCTCCTGCATCTCCATAAAATCTAGTATCTGCATCAAATGATTCTATGGCATTAAGGATGGGCTCTCCTGTAATGGGGTCAAATTGAAACAAAGCTTTACTTTGATCCAATCCACGGTGGGCAAATCCCCCCTGAATACCAAATGAAAGAGAGGATGTCCCTCTATTATTTAACATAAGGTGATAAGCAAAAGAAATATCTACCTTATTTGTATTGTAATTTAAATCACCCGCTTGATCAGAGAATAAGGAAATGCCAACTCCTCCAAAATTGGAAAATTTAGTAGGCTTACCCATTGCAAAGTCTCCATATACAGAAGTTGTACGATAAGTATTTCCTTCTGATACCCCGAGCCATTGAGCTTTATAGTTTGCACCTATTCTAAAATCACAACCATTTAAACCCGTCGTTGCAGGATTTAATATAAGCGGTTGCGCATTGTAGTTTGAAAAATGAATATCCTGGGCAACCAGTGTGATCATGGATAAACAAAAACATATAATTAACAAAAAACTCTTTCTCATATTCTACTTAATTAGGGTAACATTTCCACTTCCTCGCACGACATCTCCATTCGCACACCTGAGCTCATAGGTATAAACATACACACCCGAATTACAATCCTTACCTCCTTGATTCTCCCCTAGCCAACCAGCACCAGGAAACATTCTTCCATTATTCATTTCAAGATCAACACCATCAAATAACAATTGTCCCCAACGATCAAATATCCTCAGATAATTAATTACTTCAATACCATATCCTATTAATCCAAATTCATCATTCTTGCCATCGTCATTAGGTGTAAAAATGTTTGGTATGTAAATTAGCTCGCCATTACATTCTGTAATAACAAAAATGGTAATTGCGGTATCTTTAACACAACGTAAGGAATCAAAGTAATAAATCAATTGTGCAGGATAAGTTGTTTCTTCGATCGGGCTTGCATCTAAATTAAATCCAAAATCAGTATTTAGTGTTCCACTTGAATTATCCCATATTAAAGAATCCGTATTCACATTAAACGGAATAACACCTGCCGTAATATTGGATATAGCCCCCACCAAAACAGGGTTTGGAAAAGCATCAAGAGAAATAAATGGATCCGGAGCTAAATCGACGTTTATAAAATTATCATCATCTGGCGGGCATTGCCCCAATGCACTAGAAGCAGAAATGTTATAGCTTATTGATGTTGTTGGAGCTAATAGAATTGAATCTCCACTTATTGCAACAATCCCTGCAGTTGGCGACCACACTGTACCTCCCACCCCGATTGAAACAAACCGTGTAACGTCACCTAAATCAACCAATAAGCTGTCTCCAGGACATAACAAGTAATCGGGAGTTAAAATATCTAAGTCCACTTGTTGATCGACAACAATTATTTGATTAATACTATCAATACAATTATTTGCATCCTCCACTATAAAGGTCACCGATAAGGTATCAATTGTTGGCACCGTGTAATTGGCATTAACTGTATTGAACGTAACCGCACCAGAAATCGCACTATTTATATTCCAAGTATAGTTAATCAATAAAGCGTCTCCCTCTTGAGCAAGCGAAGTGAGTGAGATTTGAATATCCTCGCAAGCGTCAGTCCAGTCAAAATCTGCCTCTGGCACTTCGAGAACATCAATAAAAACAGAAGTAGAATCAACACAACCACTATTATCGGTAACCGTTAAAAAGACATCCGTATCAGAATTTGGACTGTAGGTTATTTGAGAGGTTTGACTGGCGGTAACACTCCAATCGTAAACCGCGGGCGGCGCAAGTACCGTTGAAGACGAACCAGACAAGGTCGTACTAACACCCCTACAAACTGTATTATCTCCGGTAATGATCGCAGAAGGTGCGTCCAAAATAACGATTAACTGCTGAACAGTATCCGAACAACCCAAAGCATCCACAATAGCTAAATTCACCTGATGATTTCCAGTTACTACAAAATTGTAAGTCTCTATACTATCCCCTAATTGAAACCCTAAACCCTCATCAAAATCCCAATAATAAACCAAATTCCCCGCAGATACAAAACTTGGCAATGCCACAAACTCGTTGTTTTGGTTTTGACAGGCAGTTACAAAACTAAAATCCGCCGCAGGATTGGCCAACACAAATGCTGTTTCCGTATTGTCAGAGGCACAAAGATTTGAGTCGATTACGGTCAGCGTAACATTATATTGACCCGTAGAGTCATATAAAAACTGCGTGCTCAATGGAGAAGAAAAACCAAGTAAAGTGTCTTGCGGATTTTGGCCGAAATCCCAAAAACTTGTCAACGCTCCAGCATTTGAAGCTAATACCGTTAAGTCAGTAAAGTTAACTTGATTCCCTAAACAGGCCGAATCGAGAATGAAGTTTACGTTTGGTAATTCATAAACCTGAACCACAAAACAGGTATCATCAAAGTTTCCTGCACAGCTTTGGTCTGTCTCAATAGTTAAACAAACGGTATACAAGCCTGGTGTATTATAAGTAAAAAAGGTGTTCGCAATGTTGGAAGTATCTGTCAATGTTCCACCAACTCCAAAATCCCAATGATAAGAGATAATATTTGCGCCAGCAGCAAAACTAGAATCTGAGTTAAACGTATGACTTTCTCCAAAACAAACAGAATCTGCAGTAAAAGATGCGATTGGTGCGTCTTGAATAAATACAGTAATAGTTGAATCGGCCAAACATAAATTATCATCAGTGACAACTAAGGTGACATCAAAGGAGCCTTGACTTAAATAATCGTGTGTTGGATTCTGAAGCAATGATGTATCATTTGCTCCACTTGATGGTTCACCAAATATCCAAGTCCAGTCTGTAATTATCCCATCACTTGCAGAGAGATCCGTAAAAACAGTTGTTTCATTTAAGCATACTGACGGAGCAGAAAAGAAAGCTTCAACTTGCTTGACCTCGACAAAAACGGTATCCCAATTTGGGCAACCATTCACATCAATCCCCTCAACCACATATGTAGTATCTACTGTAGGGAAAACAAATGGGTTAGATATACTTATATCTGATATATTATAGTTGGGTTGCCAAATGTAAGTAGCTCCCCCAGTAGCATTTAACTGCACACTATCTCCATTACATGTAATTGTATCATTGCTTGCCAGAATAGTAGGTAAAGCAAAAACTTCAATATTAACAGAATCAGAACTCACACAAGCATTCGAATCCGTGACTGTAAGCGTGGCAGTGTATAAACCTCCTACATTATAAGTAGCACTTGGGTTTTGAATTGCGGAAACAGCTCCATTGCCAAAGTCCCAATCCCAAGATTGAATACTTGTGGAAGAATCCACCGAAGTAGAATCCCAGAATAAAAGCTGTAGTCCAATACATCCACTAGAATCCGATTGACTAAATGAGACGATAGGACTAGCTGGTATATATACCTGATATTCCGTAGTATCGCGGCAATCAAAGTTACTCTGCACGGCCAATCTAACATTATATAAACCTGGAGCAGTATAATTATGACAAGGATTAGCTATGTTGGATGTGGAACCATCCCCAAAATCCCAATTATAGACATCAATCCCAGCAGTTCCTTGAACGAAATTGAATGAAGAATCAAAGAAACAAACTGTACCAGAATCACATGATGGAAGCGGGCCAATACCAAAATTTGCAATTACACTGTCAACCCTAATCGTATCAGAAATCTCAATATTTCCCGAACATGTACCATCGTCAATAAAGAGTTGAGGGACAAAAGTGCCTGTTTGACAGTACTGATAGCTTAGGGTATCCAGTATCGAATCTCCAAGTATTCCATTGGGTACAAAAGGAATAATACCGCCATCACCGGTAATCAATGACGGGTTAGTTGCATTCCAAGTTAAAACTTCAAATGAAACCGTTTCACAAAAGCAAGCACTATCTGAACCAATAAGATTAACCTCTCCATATGGACCACCAACAAATATCGTATCTACAATTGTTGTATCGGCACATCCTGTATTTGAAGAGATTGACATACTCACAACATAGCTACCCGCTAAGTTATAAACTGCTCCAGGGTTGAACAAGGTCGATGTCGTTCCGTTTCCTAGATCCCAAAAAACAGAAGATGAATCAATATTGTTAAAAGATGTATTATTAAAAGAAACTGCCGTAGTATTAGCAAAACAACTAATAAAGTCGGTACTAGCTGTTGCTTGAGCCACAACATCAAAAACCGGAACCGAGACTGTGGTATCGTCAAAACAGCCAAATGAATTGGTTACCTCTAAGATAATATCTTGAAAACCCTCATTGGCATAAGACAGAGCTGGAGGATTCTGT
>JADHRO010000121.1 GCA_016777395.1 Chitinophagales bacterium
TGATGTTTTAATTCTTCTCAGAATATTTATTTTGAGGCCATTGATCCACCGTCCGCGCAATAGCCGCTATGAATCCTGCGCTCTATCACCTGAGCTAGCTCAGGTTCTAAAGGAATGCAAAAGTAAAACATTAAATTCAATCATTCAAGAATTTATTTTACTAATTTAGATGTTATTCTGCAAAGTATAAACAATCGCTTAACTAATATGTTTTCACTTCCATGACGGCAAAATTTTGTCCAAGGTGTAAAAATGAACTATCCTGTTCCTCTCAGGATATTTCAGCTTGTAAATGTACTTCCATCAAGCTGTCTGAAAATACAAAAGAGTTTCTTCAAAAAACCAATTATGACTGTCTTTGTAATTCATGTCTAGTTGATATAAATAGTAAAACAGCCTATATTTCGGAGTTAGGAATTTCTGAAGAGCTAAAAGAGGATCGAGACTTCTATTATGAAAATGGTTTTGTTGTTTTCACTGAACTTTACCATATGATAAAAGGTAAGTGCTGTAAAAGTAATTGCAGGCACTGCGCTTACGGATTTAAAATGCGATGAATTCCCTTAGAATATTTTATCCTTTTTCAACTTTTCAATGACTGCTAACGTTCCTCCTGCTCTTAGATTTACATACTCAAAAGCCGTATTACAAGCATTTTGATAAGAATTAGTATTCTCATAAGTCAATAAGGTGTTTTTGAAATCTTCCGCATTGTTGATAGATATTGCAGCTCCTTTTTGAATCAGTTCAACCGCTTCCTTCGATTTAGAATGTCTTGGTCCGTAGATTAAGGCTTTACCATAAACGGCAGCTTCTAGCACATTATGAACGCCTACTCCAAACCCTCCACCTACATAGCAAATATCGGCGTACCTATACAATAAGGCTAATTTCCCAATACTATCTACAATCAATACATTATGTTTATCATCCAGAATCGGATTAGAAAGTAAAATGGCAGTTGGGAAAAGTTTTAACAACTGCTTCACTCGCGGAGGATTTACTTCATGTGGAGCAATTATAAAACGATAATTAGGAAAACTATACGCTATCTTTTTAATAATCAATTCATCTTTTAGCCAGCTACTCCCAATAACTATAACCTTTCTTTTCTTTATGAAATTTTCAATAATATCATCTGTAAAATTGAGTTGACTTATTTGCTTAACAGTATCAAAGCGAGTGTCCAATGCAATAGAGACTTTATTGAAATCGTATTTATTTAACAGTTGAAGTGAGTTTTCCCCTTGAACAAACAAATGGTTGAAGCTCGATAACATGGTTCTATGTAGAATGCCATAGGGCTTGAAAAAGAGCTGATTTTTACGAAAAATTCCTGCAATAAGGAAGTGAGGAATGTCATGATTCTTTAATTCGTTTAAATAAAAAAACCAAAATTCATATTTGATGAAAAAGGCTGCCTTGGGATTTATTTTATCTATAAACGCTTGTGCATTATCTGGACTGTCTTTTGGTAAGTAGTATACTGCTTTTGCTAAAGGATAATTGTTTTTATAGGTATATCCTGAGGGTGAAAAAAAAGTAAGAATAATGGGCTCATCGTGGTTGTCGTAAAACCATTTCATCAATGGTTTGGCTTGCTCAAACTCACCAAGGGAAGCACAGTGAAACCAAATAGTTGGAGCGGTTTGTGTTTCAACTTGTTGATTGATTCGTCCTTTGCTAAACTGGTAAGCTTTTTCATTGAAGAAGCTGAATAGCCCAATGAAAAAATGGTAGAAATGTACCACCAGTCTATATACTATTTTAGAAATAAACAAGCCCATGTTTAATAGGTGTAGTATTGATTGCTAGAACTTTGACCGAGGTAAACTGGAATCATCCAAGAAATTTTCACTCCATACATAAGGTCAACTCTAGATTCCTTTAATGCACGCTGAAGATGGAAGTCAAAAGGTCTTCGATTGCTAGTGAAACCTTCAGTTAACTCAAAGCCTATACTTAGATTTACAAATTTGCCTTTTTCCAGGCGTATTAATCCGATGTATTGACTTAGCAATAAGCCGCTCGATAATCGGTCATATCCCTTTGCATATTCACCACTGAGTTGTGGCGTAATTCTTTTATTTACATCGATAAGAATTTTATGTTGAAGATATCCAACACCTAGTTTCAGCAAGAGTCCGTTACTAGGTTTTTCAGGTGAGAAAAAAAAAGATTTTCCTACATTTACTTTCACAACAGCTCCTCTTAAATTCAAATCAACATTGTCTAAAGAACCTTCTTCTGTTATAACTAGGCCATTAAGCGTAAGCGCTTCTTCAATGTGGTCGGTTTCTTTAACTTTAGTTCCGAAGAGGAAACCCCCTTCGCCACCTAAGGACCAATTTTTGGCAAATTTATATTCAATTGCAAGACCAAATTGATAAGCCAATCCAAATCTTTCTGCCAATTCAACTCCAGGTATTTGTAGGGAAATTATAGGAGAAAGTAATAATGTTTTTTCATAATCAACCACATCATCTTCAACTTGGCCAAAGAGCACTCCCGAGAACATAATGCATTTGAAAGCTAGAAAGATTTTTCTCATCAAACAAATTTACTGATTTTCATTTCTTATACTTGAATTATTTTATCTTTTAACAAATTTAAGCTGTTTAAACAATATCTTTACACCCAAACAAGAAAGCAATGAGACCGATTCAAATGGTGGATTTAAAAACTCAGCATAGTCATTTACAGCCTGAGTTAAACAAGAAAATCTTGGAAGTCGTAAATAGCGCAGCGTATATAAAAGGTGCGGAAGTTCAAAAGTTTGAAAGAGAGCTTGAAAAATATTTAGATGTAAAGCATGTCATTGCTTGCGCCAATGGCACGGATGCTTTGCAATTGGCTATGATGGCCTTGGGGCTTAAGCCAGGTGATGAAGTTATTACTACAAATTTCACTTATGTAGCAACTGCTGAAATTATTGCTTTATTGCAATTGAAACCTGTTTTGGTAGATGTCCATCCCGATACTTTTGATATTCTAATTGATGAGCTAGAATCGGCTATTACTTCAAAAACAAAGGCGATTGTCCCCGTTCATTTGTTTGGGCAATGCAGTCAAATGGAAGAGCTTCTTCAATTGGCGAAAAAACATAAACTTTATGTCGTCGAGGATACGGCCCAAGCGATTGGGGCAGATTATATTTTTAAGGATGGTCGAGTGGCAAAAGCAGGAACAATGGGTGATATAGGAACTACCTCATTCTTTCCCTCAAAAAACTTGGGATGTATGGGTGATGGTGGAGCGATTTTCACGAATAATGATGATTTAGCTAAACAACTAAGAATTATTGCTAATCACGGACAATCTAAGCAATATTATCACGATTTTGTTGGTGTCAATTCTCGATTAGATAGCATTCAAGCGGCTGTTTTAAGGATTAAATTAAGGCATTTGGACGAGTATTGTCAAGCACGTAATACGGCAGCCAATAACTATGATCATCTATTGGTCGGAGTTAATGAGATTGTCGTTCCAGCGCGTGTAAAAAATTCTACACATGTGTTTCATCAATATGTACTTAAAACTAGGGGTGTTAATCGAGATGATTTAAAAACCTATCTCAACGAATTTGGAATTCCTTGTAATATTTATTACCCAGTTCCGTTAAATGAGCAATTACCTTATAAAGATGATTCTCGAAAGTTTACCAATACTGATTATCTTTGTCAATCGGTTCTCGCACTTCCTATGCATACAGAATTAGGCGAAGATCAACAAGGATATATAATTAATAAAATAAAAGAATTTATAGCGTTATGAAAATTAGTGTGATAGGAACAGGTTATGTGGGCCTCGTGTCGGGCACCTGTTTTGCTGAGACAGGAAATTCAGTTATCTGTGTGGATATTGATGAAAATAAAGTAGAGCGACTTAATAGGAAAGAATGCACTATTTATGAGCCCGGACTCGAACTGTTGTTGGAACGCAATATTAATCAAGGTCGTCTAAGTTTTACAACTGATTTGGAATATGCTATAGATAATACCGATATTGTTTTCTTAGCATTACCAACACCTCCAGGTGGGGATGGAGCTGCAGATTTATCTTATGTGCTAGGTATGGCAGAAAAGTTAGGTACAATTATTAAGGAGTATAAAGTTATTGTGGATAAGAGCACGGTGCCTGTAGGAACTGCAGATTTGGTTTTTGCAGCGATTTCGAAAAATGCTAGTGTTGATTTCGATGTAGTTTCAAATCCTGAGTTTTTAAGGGAGGGAGTGGCTGTCGATGACTTTATGAAACCTGACCGAGTGGTGATTGGAACTTCCTCTGAAAAGGCGAAGAAAATAATGGAACGACTCTATAAGCCCTATGTGATGTCAGGTAATCCTTTGGTCTTTATGGACGAGCGATCTGCTGAGTTAACCAAATATGCTGCCAATTCATTTTTAGCAACGAAAATTTCGTTCATGAATGAAATAGCAAATCTGTGCGAAAGAACAGGCGCTAATGTGGACATGATAAGAAAAGGAATGGGATCGGATGACAGAATTGGTAAAAGATTCTTGTTTGCGGGCATCGGTTATGGGGGAAGCTGCTTTCCTAAAGACGTGCAAGCTTTAGAAAGAACTGCAAAAGACCATGATTATAACTTTAAGATTTTAAATGCGGTTATGGATGTGAATGCCAAGCAGAAGCAATTATTTTTCAACCGAGTTAAAGCGTCTTACCAAGGAGGAATTAAGGGTAAAAAAGCAGCAATTTGGGGGCTGGCATTTAAACCAAATACTGATGATATTAGGGAAGCTCCAGCCTTAGAAATAATCACCAATTTGTTGGCGGAAGGTTGTGAAGTTGCCGCTTATGACCCAGAGGCAATGGGCAATGTAGAAGCGGTTTTTGGAGATAAAGTTACTTTTTGTAAATCGATGTATAAGGCAACAGAAAATGCTGATTTTTTGATTGTAGCTACAGAGTGGTCAGTGTTTCGAACACCGGATTTTGAAAAGCTTGCCAAAAATTTAAAAGACAAGACTATCTTTGATGGAAGAAATATCTATGAAAAAGATCAATTGAATGAATTAGGGTTTAGTTATTTTAGTATTGGACGACCATAGCGCATGAAAAAAATATTAGTTACAGGAGCAGCCGGGTTTTTAGGATCACATTTGTGTGATCGATTTATCCAGGAAGGTTATTATGTAATTGCAATGGACAATTTGATCACGGGAAGAATGGAAAATATCCAACACCTTTTCAAATTGCCAAATTTCGAGTTTTACGACCATGATGTAACTAATTTTATACATATTCCCGGTGATTTAGATTATATTTTACATTTCGCATCTCCAGCAAGTCCTATAGATTATTTAAAAATACCCATTCAAACATTAAAAGTGAGTTCTTTAGGAACGCATAATTGTCTGGGTTTAGCAAAAGCAAAAAACGCCAGAATTCTAGTGGCCTCCACTTCTGAGATTTATGGAGATCCTCAGGTGCATCCGCAAAATGAGGAGTATTGGGGCAATGTAAATCCGATTGGTCCAAGAGGGGTTTATGATGAAGCGAAAAGATTTCAAGAAGCCTTAACAATGGCTTATCATACCTATCATAAGGTGGAAACTAGGATAGTTCGAATTTTTAATACCTATGGCCCAAGAATGAGGTTGAATGATGGCCGTGCTTTGCCGGCATTTATTGGGCAAGCTTTGCGTGGAGAAGATATAACGGTCTTTGGTGATGGCTCACAAACAAGGTCTTTTTGCTATGTGGACGATCTCGTTGAAGGAATTTATCGTTTATTAATGAGTGATCATGCACAACCTATAAACATCGGTAATCCGGATGAAATTAGTATCAAAGAATTTGCTGAAGAGATTATACAGCTTACAAATACAAAACAGCAAGTCGTTTTGAGAGAATTACCTATTGATGATCCAAAACAAAGGCAACCGGATATAAGTCGGGCTAAAGAAATTTTAAATTGGAGCCCAAAGGTTTCTAGAAGGGAAGGATTAGCGCGGACATATGAGTATTTCAAGCAACTGAGTCAAGAGGAATTGCACAAGAAAGATCATAATGATTTTAGTAATTATAAACGGTAAAAATTATGAACACTTATTACGCACACCCAACTGCAGTAATCGATGAAGGCTGCGAAATAGGACATGGAACAAAAATTTGGCATTTTACGCATGTAATGCCTAATGCTAAGCTAGGTAAAAACTGTAATTTAGGCCAAAATGTAGTCGTTTCTCCTGAGGTTGTCTTAGGGGATAATGTTAAAGTTCAAAATAATGTTTCCATCTACACTGGAGTTATCTGCGAAGATGATGTATTTTTGGGTCCTTCTATGGTTTTCACTAATGTTATGAATCCTAGAAGTGCGGTGGATAGAAAAAATCAATTCATGCGGACAAACGTAGGGAGGGGAGCCAGTATTGGTGCGAATGCAACAATTATTTGCGGGAATGATATCGGTGAATTCGCTTTTATCGGTGCCGGAACAGTAATTGTCGAAGATGTGCCATCCTACTCGTTATGGGTAGGAAATCCGGGTAAAATGATAGGTTGGATGAGTGAGTTTGGTCACCGGCTAGAATTTAATGAGGCAGGTATCGCTGCTTGCCCTGAAAGCGGCGAAGAATATAAATTAGAATTAGATAGGGTTTTAAAGTTATAGATTATGTATCAGGAAATACTTAATAAAGAGAAGAAACTAGCAGTGATTGGTTTAGGTTATGTCGGCTTGCCAATTGCACTTGAGTTTGCTAAGAGTGT
>JADHRO010000122.1 GCA_016777395.1 Chitinophagales bacterium
ATCCAAATGGCTCGAAATATAATACAGCTATGTTATGCGATGATACTGGTCGACATTTAGTAATGATGCCACACATTGAACGGTCTATTTTCCAGTGGAATTGGGCGAATTATCCTGCAGGTCGCAAGGATGAGGTAAGTCCTTGGCTGGAAGCCTTTGTAAATGCCCGGAAGTGGTGTATAGAGAAGGAATAAGTTTTTTGCAAAGACGCATCGCATTAATCAAGGTTGGTTTATAGCACCAAGCAAGAGGGGATATTCAACAAGAAATATTATAACATTTGGGTCTCTGCGAGAGCACACTAAGCAATCATCTCTAAAAAGTCATCCTCAGAAATAACATGGATCAAGGTTTCACCTGCCTTATCATTAATTTTTTCCGCTTTAGTCAACTTGGATCCTGCTTTTTCTCCTGCGACAAGGTAGTTGAGCTTTGCACTCACCCCACTAATGTTTTTGCCGCCATTCTCTTCAACCAACTCCTTGGCTTTGTCTCTTGAGAATTTGCTCAAGGCACCCGTAAACAAAAAAGTTAATCCTTCCAGTTTCGTACTCTTTAGAATATTATCTTCTTTTGTTTTTTCAACCTTCACACCAAATTGCTCCAAATTTTTGAGCATCTGTTGGTTTTCTTCGTTTTGAAAAAAACTACTAATACTTTCTGCAACTTTAGGACCGACATCTTCCAATTCCGCCAAGCTATCCGGCGTCCATCGCTCAAGGTCATCAATACGCTGAATCTGTTTCTCTAGAATCTTGGCAGTAGCACTTCCTACGTGTCGAATTCCCAAACCGACCAACAAACGCCACAGTGGCTGTTGCATGGAGTCCGCAACCCCTTGCCGTAGATTTTCCACCGATTTATATTTCCAACCTTCTAAGGCAAGTATCTGCTCATAGTCTAAGCGATAAATATCTTCAATATTACTAAGCAAGCCTTCCAGCATAAATCGCTTTACAATATCCTTGCCCATGCCATCAATATCCATGGCTCCTTTCGATACAAAATGAATCACACGCTCTTCTGCTTGAGCTGGACATTCTACATTTTCACAGCGCCAAACCGCCTCACCTTCTGGCCTTACTAACTTCGCTTCGCATGATGGACAGTTAGTAGGGAAAATGACCTCTCCTACTTGCTTTCGCTTATTTAAGTCCACGCCAGCTATGTATGGAATCACATCGCCGGCTCGTTCTACCTTTACATAATCGCCGATATGTATATCCTTCTCCAGGATAAAATCGGCGTTGTGCAAAGATACCGAAGACACCGTAACCCCTGCTAATCGAACAGGGTCTAACTTTGCAACTGGTGTAACGGCTCCTGTTCTTCCTACTTGATATTCAATATTTAACAACTGTGTGGTCGCCTGTCTTGCCTTAAATTTATAGGCGATTGCCCATCTCGGGTGATGTGCAGTTGAACCTAATGAGTTTTGTAAACGAAGATTGTCTACTTTCACCACCATACCATCTATCTCATAGTTATAATTATCTCTTTTTGCCTCCCATCCTTTAACAAAACCGACCACATCTTCAATATTTTTACTCAAGGTTTTTTCTTGACCAGGAACCTGAAATCCTAAACCAGCTAACATTTCAATATTTTGAAAATGAGAAGTAAATGCTTCACCTAACATTTCATTGCCCTTATCATCCACTACGAATCCAATTTGATAGATGAAGGCCTCTAAATTGCGCTTAGCTACTTCCTTAGGGTCTTTCATACGTAAAGAACCTGAAGCCGTATTGCGGGAATTTTGAAAAACCTTCAAGCCTGCCTTTTCTCTTTGCTCATTCATTGAGTCAAATGTTTCGAGCTCAATAACAACCTCGCCTCTTAATTCAATCTTGTGAATTCCAAACTTCGAAAATGGTGCAACATGCGGAATTCTTTTTATTTCCCTTGCATTGGCAGTAATCTCCTCCCCCTCAGTGCCATTACCTCTTGTAGCGGCCCTTACCAGTCGATCATTTTCATATACTAAAGCGATACTTGCTCCATCAAACTTTGGTTCTACACAATAACTAAATCCCTCTCTGTTGCTCAGCTTTATAATAGATTCATCAAAGGCATTGAGGTCCTCAGCATTGTATGAATTACTCAAGGAAAGCATCGGAACAGTGTGCGCCACCGTCTTAAAATCCTTCGTTAAAGCCTGAGCTACGCGTTGAGTGGGAGAATCGCTAGTAACAAGTTCCGGATATGAATTTTCAAGTTCTTTTAAAGATTTAAAAAGCTTATCATATTCTACGTCAGAAATAATCGGTTCAGCTTTAAGGTAATATTTCCAATCATGGAAGTTAATGATTTCCCTTAATACTACAACATCCTCTTTTACCAATTTCTTATAAAGCAAATTGTCGGTTTGCACCTGCATCTCATCATCGTTCCAAACTTTTTCCATGCAGTTGTCTTTACTTCGGTTTATAATTACTCTTCGCTAAAATGACAGCTGGAGGCGTTTCAAGCATATCTTTTAAAGAAACATTCTCTTCGACTTTCTTCATATACTGATTAACAATTTGCCAGCCTACCCAACTTCCAACATTGCCTGGAGCTTGCTCTGGCATTCCTGCGGTTAGGGGCCCTTCGCCAATATGACGACTATGTTCCATATAGTTCTTCGAATAGAATAAATCATGTTCATTATAGAACTTCCAAATTTCACCTTCTGCATCTTCACACCAGTCATATTGTTCTTTGGTATAACCAATGAGAATGTGTTTCTCTTTTTCCGGTTGCATGCACTCCTTAAAATAATGCAGCTTCCCCTTTTCAATCATTGCATGAATCAATGCATCTGTTTCAGCTAGCTCATCTAGAGCATAATATGCGTTAAACAAAACCTCCATGGCATTAGGTACTATATATTCAGCCTGAAATCGACGGATAAGGTAATTTGGGAAATCAAAACTGCCGTAATACATATACTCTTTACCTAAATACATGTCTAAAGACAGCGCAATAAAGACCGAATCTAAAGCCACGGCATTATAGCCAAATTCACTGATCATAGTTTTAAAATGAGGTAAATCTTTGTTTGGAAAATAGTACTTAAAATGCTTCATTGCTTCCGTGAGTTCCTCTTTAAGCGGAGTAATATCTCCATAATGGACTTGCACCGTATCATACAAATCTAATACATACGGGTTTGTGAAAAAATGATTGAGATCCAGCATGGTAGGACTTAAGGTGTCACTGATTGGACCAAAGCGCATGACATTGATTGTATAAAAGTCGAAGAAACTAGAATCTTGCTGGCGAACTTTTGCCAAACTAGCATACAAATTATTAGTGTCCGCAGAAAAGAAGGATTGGTCAAAACGGTCAATAGCTATATTTAATTCAATAGCTGAAACATCTATCTTTTTTGTATTTTTGTTGAACAAATCACAACTAACCAGTGATAGGAGACCAATACAAATTAAAGAAAGATAAGGGAATGCATTCTTCATACATCTGCAAAATAAACCATTCGGCATGAAAAAAATTATAATCGCCTTTGCTTTTTTACTTTTTATAACAAATTCTTTTGGACAATACAAAAAATTTCGTTTCGGTCTTCAACTTACCAATGGCGTTTCATTTATAAACTCGGACAATGTAAATATTTCCGATACAAAGTCTGGATATGCGTTTAGCTATGGATTGCTAACCGAGTATAGCTTCAACGAAAATTATGCGATTAGTACGGGTGTAAATATAAGCAATCCTAGGGTATCAAGAGCAAACTCCCCTGCTATAAATGCCTATTATTTAGGAGTGAACGATACTGTAAGGACGGCCCTTGGACTACTAACTGATCAAAAAGAAAGTTATACATTTACCTATATTGATCTCCCCCTTGTTCTCAAGTTAATAACTAAAGAAATTGGTTATTTCAGATATTTTGGAGAATTTGGCATTGTTAATTCCTTTAGAGTCCGATCAAGATTTACGCTGGATGGTTCTTCTTTAGAAAATAAATCTATTAATAAAAAGTTATCGCCCTTTGATATTCGATCAAATTTTTACAACGCTAGCCTTAAAGTAGGCGGAGGGTTTGAATACATCATCAGTGATAAGACCACTTTTTTAGTTGAACTATCTTTCAATAATGGTTTTATAAATATCCTTGATGATGGAGACGATAAACGATCAGTTTTACGAATGGTTAACCTTACCACAGGAATTATGTTTTAGTGGAAATATGTACACATGAAAATTGCAATTGCTCAGTTAAATTATCACATTGGACACTTTGAAAAAAACTTCGATAAAATCAAAAGTGCGATAGCAAATGCTGTTCATATAAAAGCAGATCTTGTACTTTTTGGTGAATTGGCAGTTTGTGGATATCCTCCGCGGGATTTTTTAGAATTTGAAGATTTTATTAATAAATGTGACCAGTTAATAGAAAAAATTAAGCCCCTCACCTCAAACATTGCTGTGGTCATAGGTGCGCCAAGTAGGAATCCTATTTCCGAAGGCAAAGACCTGTTTAATTCGGCTTATTTTATTGCAAATGAAGAAATAATTGGAATTACACATAAAGCCTTGCTGCCTACCTATGATATTTTTGACGAGTATCGATACTTTGAACCGAGTAAAGAATTTCATGTCGTCGAGTTTAAAGGAAAGAAAATTGCACTTACCATTTGTGAGGACATTTGGAATATTGGCAATGAAAATCCGCTTTACCCAGTATGCCCAATGGATAGTTTAATCCAAGAAAAACCAGATTTCATACTAAATCTCTCTGCCTCTCCTTTTTCCTATAAACAAGCTGAAGAACGTAAGGAAATTGTGAAAGCGAATTCCCTTCGATATGGCATTCCTTTATTTTATGCCAATCATGTGGGTGCACAGACAGAGATTATTTTTGACGGAGGCTCGCTTGCTGCCAACAGCAAAGGAGAAATCATTGCTGAACTACCTTACTTTCAGGAATGTATTGAAATGATTGATAGTGAGGAAATCGATGACTTGATTGGAATTGAACAAAAAATGTCAAAAATTGAACGTATTCATTTGGCATTGGTAAGCGGTATCAAGCAGTATTTTGGCAAGTTAGGTTTTACAAAAGCGACCTTGGGCTTGTCTGGGGGCATTGATTCCGCAGTTGTCTTAGCGTTGGCTGTAGAAGCTTTAGGTAAAGAAAATGTCTTGTCGGTACTCTTGCCTTCGCATTATAGCAGTGAACACTCCGTAAAAGATTCATTGGAGATATGCGATAATTTAAAATCTCCTTATAAGATTATTCCCATTGAGGATATGTACCACAATGTTGAAAGAAACCTTAAACCGCATTTAGAAGATAAAGCCAATGATGTAACTGAAGAAAATATTCAAGCACGACTAAGAGGCTTAAGTCTTATGGCTATATCTAATAAATTGGGGTATATTTTATTAAACACTACGAATAAAAGTGAAGCTGCCGTGGGATATGGGACATTATACGGTGATATGTGTGGAGGTCTTTCGGTCATTGGTGATTTATATAAAGGGCAGGTTTATGATTTAGCTCGACACATCAACAAAGAACAAGAGATTATTCCGAAAAATATTATCACTAAAGCACCCTCAGCAGAATTGCGGCCCAATCAAAAAGATAGTGACTCATTACCTGACTACGATAAGCTAGACGCAATTCTCTTCCACTACATTGAAGAGCAGTTGGGGCCAAAAGAAATTATAGCATTAGGATATGATGAAGCTCTGGTCAATCGAATTTTACGATTAGTAAACATAAGTGAGTGGAAGCGCCATCAAATGGCTCCTGTACTGCGGGTATCGTCAAAAGCATTTGGCATGGGCAGACGAGTGCCTATTGTGGCAAAATATTTAGGTTAAGACCTAAATCGCTTTGCATTGAATGTTTAACACTTCTTAACCTCCTTATAATTCTTTGGTTTTATAAATTTGTATTTCAAAATTTGTCAACTTATGGAAAATACAAGTGTGGATATTAGAGAGTTAACCGAAAAGATTGAAAAAGAAAGTGGATTCATTGATTTGATCAATTTAGAAATCGGAAAGTCTATTGTAGGGCAAAAGAAAATGGTTGAACGTTTAGTTTTAGCTATGCTTGCCAATGGGCATATACTGCTCGAAGGGGTGCCTGGATTGGCCAAAACCCTTGCAATAAAATCCTTATCCTCTGCCGTTGAAGGTCAATTTAGTCGAATCCAATTCACTCCCGACTTACTTCCCGCAGATATTATAGGAACCATGATTTACAATCAAAAAGAGAATGACTTCAAAATTAAGAAAGGACCAATATTTGCAAACTTTGTGCTAGCTGATGAGATTAATCGCGCTCCTGCCAAAGTTCAAAGTGCTTTGCTAGAAGCTATGCAAGAAAAACAAATTACGATAGGTGATACCAGCTTTAAATTAGACGAACCCTTTTTAGTTTTAGCCACACAAAACCCAATTGAACAAGAAGGGACATACCCTTTACCTGAGGCTCAGATCGATCGTTTTATGTTGAAGGTGAATATCACCTACCCACAAAAAGAGGAAGAGCGGCAAATTATTCGAATGAATATTGGAAACCAGCAATCAACTATTAACCCGGCTGCAAGCCTGGAGGCCATTCGCAAAGGTAGAGAGTTAGTCAAAGAAGTCTATATGGATGAGAAGATTGAACAATACATCTTGGATATCGTGTTTGCTACGAGAGACCCTTCGGCAAACAACCTGAAGAAAATTGCTCCACT
>JADHRO010000123.1 GCA_016777395.1 Chitinophagales bacterium
ATTGCTAAAATAGAATGATATATAAAGTGCTGATGTCTTGGGCTGTAGTCAGGATGAGCCATTTGTTTGGGCTCAAAAAGATACACAATTATATAATCTAGTTTGGATTTTTCAGCCTCAAAAAGAGCCTCATGATCACTTGTTCTAAGATCTCTTTTTAGCCATACTACATTTATCTTTTTTCCCATATTATTCTTAGAACAAAGATAAATATCAAAAAATAAATACGATTATATTACACCAGCTTTTTTATAATTAAAGCGATTAGTGTAATTGCATTCAACTTGTACCACTTTATGAAAATAAAAAAAGCGGAACGCTATCTCAAAATGTGAGGTATTTAGCATAAAAAGTAATTTTATGATAGAAAAATTAAATTAAGCCAGGTTTTCCTTAGATATTCTTTTTTTTATTAGAAAATTAATAAATTTACCTACTTAAATTAAAAAATTAAAAAATGAGAAACTTATTATTATTATCATTAATTGTTATGTTGTCTGCATGTTCACAATCAGATGACCTAGACTTATACCATACCAATGTTGCAATTGCAAAAAAGGCAATGGCTTGCTATGAAGCACCTACAGATTTTGAAACATTTAAATCTTTAATTCATGAAGATATCAAGCATCAGTCACCTATGTATGGTCAAGGTTTAACTGATTATGCTGGTGTTTTAGGACAAGCAGAATTTTATATGAAAGGTTTTGCAAATGTAAAATTTAATAATGCTGTCTGGTTGCCAGGAGTTGATACAGTTAGTCTTCAAAGTAACGGAAGTGTAAGAGTTTATGGAACATGGACTGGAGAGAGTATTGAGACGGGAAAATCTTTCTCTGTTGACTCTTATCATTATTTTGACATTGAAGATGGAAAAATAGTTATGTCTGGAGATTATTTTGATGCTACTGGAATGGTTATGGCAGTCTCTGCTCCACCTTCATCTGAAATGGAAGTAGAATAAATTTTCCTTTAATTTACTAATGATAGCCTTGATCTAGAAAGTCAAGGCTATTTTTTTTACGGCATTAATTCAAGACCTCAAACAAGAAGCTTATTTTACAATAATATAAAAACCCACTCCTTTGAGTGGGTTTATTTGTGGTGGAGAATATCGGAGTCGAACCGATGACCTCTTGACTGCCAGTCAAACGCTCTAGCCAGCTGAGCTAATCCCCCATTCAACGGCGTGAATTTAACATTAATTTTTTGATTGATTACTCCCTTGCTACGACAATTTGTTTTTAAAATCCTCGTAAGCAAATGTTTTAACTATATCCAAGGTATCATCTTGCCGCCAAACAGCTATACTTGGGTGCTTTACTCCATTAAAAAAATTGGTCTTAACCATAGTGTAATGCATCATGTCTTCAAAAATCAACTGATCTCCAATAGCAATTCCCTTAGGAAAATAGTAATCCCCCACATAATCTCCCGCCAAGCAAGAGGTACCGCCTAATCTGGTGCGCTTCTCCCCTTCTTTAGCTTCTTTTATACCCCGAATGCGGGGTGTATACGGCATTTCAAGACAATCAGGCATATGGGCAGCAACACTTATATCCAAAATCACCGCTTCAATACCATCACTTTCAAAAACATCTTGAACGGTGCTCAAAAGATAACCCGTTTGCCAAGCAAAGGCTGCTCCCGGCTCGAGGATTACTTCTAAGTGGGGATACTTGCTTTTAAATTTTTTCAATACCTCAATTAAATGCTCCGTATTATAACCTTGGCTTGTCATTAAATGACCACCACCAAAATTTATCCAAGTACATTGCTTCAACAAATGACCAAACTTCTCTTCTACTACCGCTAAAGTCTTTTCTAGCGCGTAGGAATCACTTTCACACAAGGTATGGAAATGTAAGCCAGTTATTCCCTTAGGCAGGGTTTCACCAAAGGCATCTGCGCGCACTCCCAATCGAGAACCTGGCACACAGGGATTGTATAAATCAGTACTCACCTCAGCATACGCTGGATTGATTCTTATGCCGCATTGTATATCCTTACCAGAATCCAAGACCTTATCGATAAAGCGATTGTATTGATTCAAGGAATTAAAGGTCATGTGACTACAATAGCTCATCCATTGATCGAATTCGCTGTCGAGATAGGCAGGTGCGTATGCATGTACTTCCTCTCCAAATTCCTCAAAACCCAAACGGGCTTCATGAACTGAGGAAGCTGTTGTAGCTGAAACATATTGATTAATAAGCGGAAAAACACTATGCATGGCGAAGCCTTTGAGTGCCAAAATAATTTTTACATCACTCTCCACTGCTATGCCTTGGATGATTTCTAAATTCCGTTTGAGCAAACTTTCGTCTAAAACGAAACTGGGACTTGGTATTTTGTTGAAATCTATAGGCATTTTCAGATATTGAGGATACAAAATTAAAGGAATTAATTGGAAATTAGATGTCCTTTGATGTGTCGAGGTAAAATAGATGTGAGGACTCCACTTTAATCAATTACCATGACATAGTATCATAGCGTACTTGGACAAACGAAAGCGGTCGTCGCAATAGCCGTGCGTTCGATTCCATCAAAGCCTTCTTCGATGTCTATTAGCTTATCAAAGCCTCTAGATTTTAATATAGAAGCCGCGATAACCGAACGATACCCTCCCGCGCAGTGTATATAATAGGTTTTATCGCTATGAACCTTCTCCATATTTTCACTAATGGAAGCTAATGGAAAATTCATGACATGCGCCGTGTCTATATGTTGAGCTTCGTATTCACTTCGTTTTCTTACATCCAATACCTCGATTGCTTCTGTTTTTATAATCTGGGCAAGTTGTGCCGGACTCGCGCTGTTTAAGCTATCCAATTCAAGGCCTTCTTTAGCCCATGCTTCTAGACCACCATCGAGATAACCCAGAGCAAAATCGTACCCCACTCGAGCTAATCGAGTAATGACTTCTTCCTCTCTTCCTGCATCCGCAACAAAAAGTATCTCTTGTTTTAAATCAGGAATTAAGGTGCCTACCCAAGTGGCAAAACTGCCATCGATACCTATAAAAATACTATTAGGGATAAAGGCCTGTTTGAAAGCCGCTTGTGATCGAGTATCAATCACAACTGCACCTGTTTCATTGGCTACAGTTTCAAATTCCTCAGGATTCAGGGCTTTCTTTCCTCTTGCCATTACCTTATCTAAACTCTCGTATCCTTGAATATTCATCAATACATTTTGTGGGAAGTATGCCGGTGGAGGCATTAAACCATCCAAGACCTGCGCTATAAATTCCCCTCTAGTCAATTTAGGATTCAAGGCATAATTTGTTTGCTTCTGATTGCCAAGGGTATCAAAAGTCTCCTTACTCATATTCTTCCCGCAAGCGGATCCTGCTCCGTGAGCTGGATAAACCATAATATCATCTGCTAGAGGCATGATTCTATTTCTCAAAGAATCGAATAAATGACTGGCCAGAGTTTCTTGAGTTAAGCCAGCAATAGCTTCTTGTGCGAGGTCTGGTCGACCAACATCGCCAATAAATAAGGTATCTCCTGTAAATATTGCCACATCCTTGCCAGTTTCATCACTTAACAAAAAGCAGGTACTCTCCATGGTATGCCCTGGTGTGTGAATGGCTTTAAGTGAAATATTGCCTACTTTAAAAACTTCATTATCCTCCGCGATATGCACATCAAAGCTTGGGTTTGCTTTAGGACCATAGACAATTTTAGCGCCTGTTTTAGCAGCCAAGTCTAAATGACCTGAAACGAAATCTGCATGGAAATGTGTTTCAAAAATGTACTTTATTTTTGAATGATTTGCCTTTGCTTTTTCAATATATGGCCCCACTTCTCTTAAAGGATCAATAATGACGGCCTCACCTTTACTTTCGATGTAGTATGCACCTTGCGCTAAACATCCAGTATAAATCTGTTCTATTTTCATGATAAAGAATTCTACGTATACTAATCAACAAGATTGGTGCTTGATAAATTCACCAACATACCGTTTAGCTTCTTAACATTTCAAAATGCGGCAATCCATCTTCTAAATATTCTTTACTGCAAATTTCAAATCCATATTCACTATAAAAGGGGACCAAATAGGTCTGGGCAGAAATTCTGCATGCTCGGGTGTTTAATTCTTGCTCAAGCACCTCTATGCATTTTTGCATCAATGGACGCCCCAACCCTTTCCTTCTTACAGAAGGAGATGTAACGACTCGGCCTATAGAAGCCTCTTTGTAGCTTACTCCCGGGTAAAGAAGTCGAGCATAGCCCAATAATTTATCATCCCCATAAGCATATACGTGCTTGCTCTTTAAATCTTTAAAATCCGCATCTAGATAAGCACAATCTTGTTCAATGATAAATACTTCTTGCCTAAGATGCATAATGTCGTATAATTCCCTAGTAGTGAGCGCTTCAAAATCTTTAACTAAAAAGGTATAATCCATGCGTATATAATTGCTTATTCAAAGGTAGTTATTTTCGAGATCTTAGTCTATTATTTAGTAAAATCAATAGCAATAAACCATTATCTTGTTTGCGTTGTTTTAATGCTAATCAAACTATAAACCATGAAATATCTCATTCACTTTTTACTTACTGTTCCTATCTTTTTTGCCATTGATATTGTATGGCTTGGATTTTTAGGAAAGCCTTTGTATCAAAAATACTTAGGGCATTTGATGGCGAAAGATGTTAACTGGAAAGCCGCCATTGTCTTTTACCTCCTGTTTATCGTCGGTATTTTAATTTTCGCTGTTTACCCCGCTTTAAAAATTGATAAAGTGAGCTATGCGCTTACCTACGGCGCTTTGTTTGGCTTCTTTACCTATATGACCTATGAATTGACCAACCTTGCAGTTATTAAAGACTGGGCTTGGCAAATTGTTCCTATTGACATTATTTGGGGTGTGGTACTCTGTACTTTGGTCAGTCTTGGAAGTTTTTACATCGGAAAGTGGGTCTGGTAATTGTTTTCGTAAAAGAACTTTCTACTTACCTTTACCCCTGCAAGTTTATATGATAAGCACGCTGCAATAGATTGACAGTTTTGAGACTTTAACAAATAACAATACATACATGAAAAACATTTTAGTCCTTTGTACAGGCAATAGTTGCCGCAGCCAAATGGCTGAAGGATACCTTAGATACTTTGGCGGAGACAGGGTCAATATTTACAGCGCAGGAATTGAGACGCATGGATTGAACAAGATGGCGGTCAAAATTATGCATGAAGACGCTATTGATATTTCAGGACACACCTCCAATCATATCGACGAGTATCAGAAAATCCATTTTGATTACATCTTAACGGTTTGTGATCATGCGAAGGAAAACTGCCCATACTTCCCTAGTGATGCACAAAGATTTCATCACAATTTTTCAGACCCATCAAAACTGAAAGGCGATGCGGAAGATATTCATCAAGCCTTTGAAAATACGCGAAACGAGATAAAAGATTATGCAAAATCCTTTATTGAAATAAATGCTTAATCTGTTGTCAATCAATTATATAAATAAGTTTAATTAAATTAAACTTACAATACCTTTCTTACATTTCTTTTTCAACAAAATGAATACCGTAATCTTCCAGTTCCTTTAAGATAGGTTCATAGATATTTGCCTCCATCGGTAGGCAAACACCCTTGGCTTTTATGTTGCCTTGAAGAATTTGTTTTGCGGCAATGCCAATGGGTAAGCCAACTGTTTTAGCCATGGCCGTATTGTTTTCATCATCACCGATAACCACCATAGAACTCTCAATACGTTTTTTAGTGCCATTTAAGGTATAATTCAAAAGATGCCTCATTACAATCATATCTTTATCCCCTTCTTCCAATGCCCACTTCTCTTCAAACAATTTTTGTAAAATTTGAGCTGGAGTAGCCATCTTTAAACCGATCATTTTCTTTTCAAACAAACCTGCCCACTTCAACAAGCGCATTTCATCTCCATCCACATCAACACCCAAGTAATACGCTAACTTGATCTCCACAGAATCTGATTCACGATACTTTAAAAAGGTATTTATAAAGTCCCTGTAGGTCATGTTCTCACTATCCTCCATCACATAGGAATCATCTGTGGCACCAATTTGTACCAAGATATGCCAGGCTTTGCAAAAATGAGGACGCCGAAAAGTACCTCTATACATTGTTTTGACACCATGTAAACCGTATAGGTCGATGTATTTTAAAGAATCTCTATTGGCATAGCCTTCAAAATCACCATATCCATCTATATGGATCATCTCCGTCCGATCAAACAACTTGTTGTAAGGGATGTATTTATATTTTCCATTGTGTAAAAATTTCACCGCTCCACCCTGGCCAGCTAGAATTACGTTTCTGGGATTCCAAGTTAATTTATAATGCCATGGATTATTGTCACTTTCCGGTGCTATTAGGCCGCCTGTAAAGGATTCAAAGCCCTCTATTTGAGCCTTATCTGCCTTGACCCTATTGATGATCTTCATGGCACTCATATGGTCAATTCCAGGATCTAAACCGAGCTCATTTAAAAACAACAAGCCTTTAGCACGGGCCTCCTCGTCCATCGCTTTCATCTCTGGAGAAACATAGGAAGGGGTAATCAAGTTCTTAGAGTATTTTAAACACGATTGTGCTATTTGGGGGTGAAATCGGGCGGGCAACATCGATATAA
>JADHRO010000124.1 GCA_016777395.1 Chitinophagales bacterium
GGCCAAGCCAACATCAAACGAGGGTCATAGGCTTTACCACACATGGCATAATTACCCGCTCCGTAGGAGTTACCTACTACGACGGTAAATTTGGGAACTATGCTGTTAGCCATGGCATTAACCATTTTGGCGCCGTCTTTTATGATACCCCCATGCTCAGAACGTGAACCAACCATAAAACCACTAACATCATGTAAGAAAACCAATGGTATTTTCTTCTGGTTACAATTCATAATAAATCGAGCAGCTTTATCTGCGCTATCACTGTAGATCACACCACCAAATTGAAGCTCACCCTTTTTAGTCTTAATTATTTCACGTTGATTCGCCACAATTCCAACGGCCCAGCCGTCAATTCGTGCATAACCGCAAACGATAGTCTTGCCAAAACCTGCTTTATATTCTGTGAATTCAGAATCATCAACTAATCTTTCTATTAATTCAATAGAGTCATATGGTTTTGCATTTCCTTCTGAAACTAAACCAAAAATCTCTTTGGGATCTTTTATTGGCTCTTTGGACTCAATTCGGTCAAATCCAGCTTTTGCATAACTCCCAAGCTTATTCATTAGTTTTCGAATGGTTTTTAAACATTCTTTGTCATCCTTCATTTTATAATCGCACACTCCAGAAATTTCTGTGTGTGTCGAAGCTCCTCCCAGTGTTTCGTTGTCTATAACTTCGCCAATAGCTGCTTTAACCAAGTAACTACCCGCAAGAAAAATAGAACCGGTTTTATCGACAATAAGTGATTCATCACTCATAATAGGCAAGTAAGCCCCTCCTGCGACACAACTGCCCATAACTGCAGCTATTTGAGTAATTCCTAGACTACTCATCACTGCGTTGTTACGGAATATTCGTCCAAAATGTTCTTTGTCGGCAAAGATTTCATCTTGTAAGGGTAAAAACACACCTGCACTATCCACCAAATAGATAATAGGTATTTTATTCTCCATTGCTATTTCTTGGGCTCTTAGATTTTTCTTTCCAGTGATTGGGAACCATGCACCTGCTTTTACGGTGGCGTCATTAGCCACTACGATACACTGTCGGCCTTCAATATACCCCATTACGACGACCACTCCGGCAGAAGGACAACCCCCATAATCTGGGTACATTCCATCACCTGCTAAGGTACCTATTTCTAGTTGCGATTTGTTTTCATCCAATAAAAATGCGATGCGTTCCCGAGCGGTAAGTTTGCCTTTTTCCTTGTGTCTGGCGATACTCTTTTCGCCACCACCCAATGCCGCTTGATCCTTTTTATATTTAAGGTCGGCAAGCATAATTCGCATATTATCTTCGTTCTTGTTAAAATCTTTGTCTGACATCAATTATTGATTTTGAATGGCATGCAAAATACATTAAAAAAATTACACAAAAAAAAGTTAGCCCTTATTTGATTCTAGCATCAAATATTTATTAACTTTGCAGTTGGGCAAGTCTTATACGACCAGCTCCTGCTGAATCCCCCAGGTCTTGATCGAAGCAAGGGTAGGCGGTTGTAGCGGTGCGATGTGAGTAACTTGCCCTTTATTTATAGACAGTTTGTTGATTTCAAAGTTCAAGCTATTCAATTTTTAGCTTGTAAATTCCTCCAGTATCTACATCGTGCTAAGTTCAGCTTTCTTCTTTTGAGTTCTCAAAAAAAAATAAGCATCTTGTGCTTTGTGACAAATAAAAGAAGGCCGAGTGGTTGGTGAATATTTGGAAACTTTTGCCTAATTTAGCACCTTATTCAAGTACATTAAAGTTGATATTATGAGATACGCAGGTATATTATTTATTGCTCTTTTGGTCCTAAGTTCATGTACAAGTGATTCTAGTCAAACAGCAGTCGAAAAAATAGAAGTGAATGAAGACGTTTTAGCAGATTCAAAATCTAAGTTAGCGGTGGAAGGAATGGTATGCAGCATGGGCTGTGTTTCTGCTATTCAAAATAAGTTGAGAGCAACTCCTGGAGTCGCTTCAGCGGTTGTTAATTATGAGGAGAGTTATGCGATGATATCTTTTGATAGTAAGTTGGTTGATGAAAACCAATTGATTGAAGCTATTGGAAGTATTGGAGATAATTCTTATTCTGCAAACCCTTTTGAAGATTTAGAAATGATTCCGGAAGCGGATGGCATCGAATTAACCGAAGAGGAAGAGTTAAGTATAAAAGGATAATTTGCCCAGTCAGTTTTTAAAAAAGGGCTATCTAAATAGCCCTTTTTTTTATGTACTTTGCATCCGGCACTATGAAAATATTAATCTTACGTTTTAGCTCTATTGGAGACATTGTACTGACTACGCCTTTGATAAGGTGTGCGAAGGAACAAGTGAAGGATTGTACTTTGCATTTTGCAACGAAACAGGCCTATCGAGGTTTGGTGGATAACAATCCGTATCTAGATAAGGTGCATGTATTGGATGATAACATCAACACCTTGATTCAAGAATTACATGAAGAAAAATTTGATTTGATTTTAGATTTGCATCACAATATTCGAACGCAGATTATAAGGTTAAGGCTTCGGGTAAAGAGTGTTTCCGTCAATAAACTAAATTGGGAAAAGTGGTTATTGACACAATTTAAAATCGACAAGCTACCCAATTATAAGCATATCGTCAGCCGCTATTTATACACGGCAAAATCATTAGGTGTATCTTATGATAAAGGAGGACTTGATTATTTTATTTCGAAAGAGGATGAGCTTGACATTCATCAGCTTTTCCCTGAGGCAAGTGTTGGGTACGTCGCGTTTGCAATAGGTGCAAAATATTCAACAAAACGCTTGCCATACCTCAAAATTGTAGAAATATGTGAGCAAATAGAACTACCAATCATCTTGCTTGGAGGATTAGATGATTCCGCAAGGGGAGAGGAGGTTGTTTCAAAATGCGTTGACACGAAGATATTTAATGCATGCGGTAAGTTGAATCTGAACCAATCAGCATTTATTATTAAAGAAGCAAAACTGGTTATTAGCCATGATACGGGATTAATGCATATTGCCGCTGCATTTGAAAAATCAATAATCAGTATCTGGGGAAATACAATGCCTGAATTGGGGATGTATCCATACCTAGAGAAGAGTGAATTTATTGCTATTCAGGTGAAAGAGCTTAACTGTCGTCCATGTTCAAAGATTGGCTACAAAAAATGCCCCAAAGGGCATTTTAAATGTATGCAAGATATTGATGTTAATGAGGTAGTTACGGCCTTAAATTATTTTCTAAAACCTGCTTAATAGCCAGCTCTAACATACTATTTTCTTTGGAGTTTGGATCGTAGGGGGCTTTCAAGTCATAGTCATATCTGTTTGCTACAATATTATAAACCCAAGCTTTCATTCCACTATTATATTCTTTAATGAGTTCATAAAAGTTTTGCCCAGTTTCCCGGTTAATCATCTTTACGAGGACTTTTCCTTCAGAAATCTTTAAATCTCGCAGCTCTTTTTCAAATTCATTCATTAACGCTTTCTTTCTATTTTTTTTGTATTTTTTGAAGTGTTTCTTTTTCAAATTATTTTTCTCTTCTTCCAAATCATTTACCACTGACTTTGCAATTTGATAGTAAGGGTAAACTTTTTTCACTCGTTTTAAATAATACTTATACCAGTATTCATCTTGTCGGTTCTCAAACTTATGACCGGTAATTGAAATTTCGGGGATATTTAATAGCGGGATGGTGTCTCCATTAAATACAACACCATACAAAACTTGTATTTGATCATTGTATTCATAGCCTTCCTGAGCATAGGCTAAGTGAAGACTAAATAGGGTTATTAAAACAGATGCAAAAAATGGCTTCATAACTCTAATTTTAATGTATTCAGAGAATTTCGAATTTAGTAGTTTCAAATGATATGCCAAAAAAAAACCCCGATAAAATCGAGGCTTTTCAAAGAGTTAGTATTGATTATGACTTTTTAAATTTGAAGGTAATCTTACCTAGGTCGCTACAGTTGCAGGTGTTATCGCTGACGTCTCTGTCCGTCACTTGAAGAAGCGCGTAGTCCGAACCTCCTCTGAGCTTAACAATAAAAATGTCGTTGAGTGATGGATTAAGAACTGTACTTGTGGCTGAACCTGCTTCAAAGACAGCCATTGCATCTTCTACTGTACCATTAGCGTAGTCAAAAGTATTTGATTTTACAAACTGCGATCCATTGCTTGTTCCTGTGGTCCAAGAGCCCGTAAAGTTTCCACCAGCCATATCTATATTTTTCATATCCTTATCTGCTTCACTTCCTGCAGATGCCACAACGGTTTCAGCTACTAAATCATAGGCACCTTCCAATGAACCACCAACGTGGAAAAAATCGCCAATAATCTCAGGCCCAAAAGGGGTAGAAACAACTCCAGTTATTCCCGAGACAGTTAAAGATTTAGAAGCAGATTCACCATCACTATCTGTTACAATAAATGTGTAAGTTTCAGAAACACCATCTGCCGGAGCATCTAGTGTAAATGTTTCAGTGTAAGAGGCCGCATTGATTGCAATAGAGGAGTCTACTCCAAGTATTTGAATTTCGAGCGTAGAAAGTTGTCTACCACTGATTGGATTTTCACTAGCAACAACAGTAACATCAAATGTGGATCCTTCCATAATCGTATTGGTAGCGCTTAATCCAGATGCAGAAACCGTAAGCATAGGAGTTTGCCCCTCTGGTGTAACTTTATCTTCCTCACAATTTGAAAAAAAACTTACAGCGACTAATCCCGAAAGCACAAAAAATAGATTTAAATTTCTCATTTGTTTTTATTTATTTTAGTCCGCTAAAGATAATTAATTTTTATGAATTTTAAAAAGGTATGTTTTCTTTTAAGGTTCTAGCGGAACTTGAATTGTGGTAATTTGCCTTTTCAAGCTTTATTTTTTAAAATGACTTACATTGATTATTAAATTAGGTAAAAAAAAAGATTAAATCTGCTTAAAATCTAATGAAAATTGTTAATTTTGGACGGCCTGAGCAGTTCTAAAGCAAGATTTAGGATTGTTTGATTTAATTTCTAACTAACTAAAAACTAATGATGAATAAACTATTTACCTTAATATTCGTGTTAATGTCATCTAGCCTAGTTGCCCAGAATTGGGAAGTTCTAGCGGAGGATGTAGATTATAGAATTGAGAAAACTCATATAATATGTAATTCCACTCAGGGTTACGATTACGATTATACCTTATTAAATTTCGAAAATCTATCCAATCAGGCCTTAGAGTTGAGCTTTAATATGGAACGATGGTATAATGCAGATTATTGTCATGGTTGCGCAGACGGAGACCACAATACAATAAGAACATTATTAATACCAGCCAATTCCTCTGTTACGGGTACATGCTCTTCTTCAGAGGATTACCTTAAAATATTTGACCATTCTAATACAAATGCCCCAACAGCTTGGAAAAGTAAGTTAACCGCATTAGTAATTAACAAAATAGAATCAATTAAAAAATAAGAAACTATGAAAAAAGTATTATTTGCAATAGTTACAGCGTTATCTCTGAGTTCGATTCAGGCTCAATGTGTAACGAATGCTATTTTAGATGTAGATACCATAGATTGTGGAGATTCTGTTAATGTAACCATTAATAGTTTTGCTCGATCACTACTTACTGAAGTATTTGGTCCAACTGGGCCTACTGATCCAGGATGGGCGCAAACAGCAGGTGCGATATATACTACTCCTTTTATACCAAGTCCAACAAATGATACTTATTTTTGGATGGGAGCGACCAATGTTCTGCCAGCAGCATTAGGTTCTGTAGGGTTTAATGTTCAATTTGGTGGGCAAGTTTGTTTTGATTTTGCATACGCTGTTCAAGGAGGAGCTGCGCCAATTGAGGGGCCTGATTTATCGGAAGAAGGAATTACGCTTCAATATTCAACGAATAATGGAGTGACTTGGCAAGATATTATATACATGCAGCCAAATGGGGAGTTCTTGCCATCCAATCCTGGACCTGGAAATCCAATGACTAACCCACCTTTTAATGCCGCGGGTACGCCTTTCACGGTTTGGAATTCAGTTTGTTTCCCATTACCTCCAGGTGCGCTGACAGCAAACACTTCTTTTCAATGGATCCAAGAATTTAACTCTGGAGCATGTTGTGACCATTGGGGCTTAGATAACATACAAATATTGGCAGCAGATCCAGCTTATGGCTTGTTTGATGAAGTAGGTAATTTTTTACCTTCAAATTCCTTTTCATTAAGTCCTACTGGTGATACGACTTATAACTTCCTTTATACGAATGGTATTAATGATAGTTGTACAACCAGTGCTACCATATCCTTGAATCCTACAGATGCAGGTCCTGATATTATGGTGGCTTGTGATGGTATTGGTACCTTACTACAATCTGATGGAGTTGCACCTTGGTCTACTGTTTCTTGGTCGCCGTCTTCTGGCTTATCCAGTGTTACAAATCCTAGTCCTTTTGCAAACCCATTAGTAGATACTGACTACACACTGACATCTGATTGTGGTGTGGATGTTGTTTCTGTTTTTGTAGAAGAGTCTTTTAATATTGACATTGTTCAACCCGACACAATTTGTTTGAATGGTTCATCTTTCATTAACCTATCTACAACACCATCATCG
>JADHRO010000125.1 GCA_016777395.1 Chitinophagales bacterium
TACATTGCTCCGAAAAACATACTGGTATAAATCATGTCTGAAAGAAATGTAGCTTGGTAAAAGGGAATAGCCATGGTATAACACTCAATTAGGCCTTGAATGGTTTTCGGGTATAACATACCTTTCATCCAAACTCCAAAATTTGAAATGATAAAAAACACTAAACTTGCCCCAGTACTTCCTAAAATAATTTTAGATACAGACAATTTTTTAAGCAAGAATCCACCCAAAACGACAATAATTATCAAGGCTATGCTTGAAAAAAATTGATCTAATGTAAACCATGAGAACCCTTCAGCTGTTGCGTATTTTGTATTATTTAAAAACAAATCACTTAACCACCAAGCGGTAACAGGCAAAATTAAAGCCACTGATTTTCGTTTATAGAAAGCAACTGCAAATAGCGCTATTGCTCCCATTGGAGCGAAATTAGGGAAGTGGGGAAGCAGTCTAGCTATGATGCCAAAAACTACAATTATAGTGACCAGTATTATACTTTTGTTTAGAGATTTCATAGAGAAGTTTTGAGAATCTGATGGAATGTAAAAATACAATGTATACACATTAAATCAAAACGAATGATATTTTTTAATTCTTCTCTGAAAAATTACCTTTTATTTAAGTTTTTAATTTCGTAAATTTGCCGAGCGAATTTAACAATATTTTACTTCAATCTAAAACCCTAAGAAGGTATGTCTGAAACTGCAAAGTTTGTATTAGGTGATAAAACACATGAGTTTCCAGTTCACGTAGGAACGGAAAATGAGAAAGGAATTGATATAAGTACCTTAAGAGGGTCAAGTGGTTACGTAACTTATGATGTCGGTTATAAAAACACGGGTGCTACAAAAAGTAGTATCACCTATATTAGTGGAGAAGAGGGTATTTTAAGATACAGAGGATACAACATTGAGGAACTAGCAAACAAAGCTAGTTTCTTGGAAGTAGCTTATCTATTGTTAGAAGGTGAACTACCCACTGCATCTGAATTGTCAAGTTTTGAAGAAGAAATCACACGTCATACACTCGTAAACGAAAAATTGAAATTTGTTTTTGATGCTCTTCCGAGCGGAGCGCATCCTATGGGTCAATTAATGACTATGTTAAGTATGTTTTCTGCATATTACCCTGAAGCCTTAAACCCACATCGCAGTGAAGAGGGCAGGAAATTAACAATTATTCGCTTGTTAGCTAAGATGCCAACACTAGTGGCGATGATAATGAAAAATAAACAAGGTCATCCCAATGTATATCCTAAAAACAAGTTGGGTTACGTCGAGAACTTCTTGCGAATGACTTTTGGTCATGTAACCGAAGATTACACAATAGATCCAGTTGTGGTAAGTGCGATGAATAAGCTCTTAATCTTACACGCTGATCACGAGCAAAACTGCTCTACATCTGCAGTTCGTTTAGTTGGTTCTTCGAATGCAAATCTGTATGCATCAGTTGGCGCTGGCGTAGCTGCTTTATGGGGGCCACTTCATGGTGGAGCCAATCAGAAAGTTTTAGAAATGCTTGAAGCCATTAAAGATGATGGTGGAGATACTGACAAATGGTTAAATAAAGCAAAAGATAAGAACGACCCATTTAGATTAATGGGCTTTGGCCACCGGGTGTATAAAAACTTTGACCCACGAGCTAAGATTATTAAAAAATCTGCCGATGAAATTTTAGAAAAAATGGGTATTAATGATCCAATTCTTGAAATAGCCAAAAAGTTAGAACAAGCAGCTTTAAATGATAGCTATTTCATCGATAGAAAATTATTTCCTAATGTAGACTTCTACTCTGGCATTATATACCGGGCTCTTGGCTTTCCTGTAGAAATGTTTACGGTTTTATTTGCTCTAGGGCGTTTGCCAGGTTGGATGGCGCAATGGAAAGAATTAAGAGCTGAAGGTCAACCTATTGGACGACCAAGACAGATATATATTGGTACTGCAGAGCGTCCTTTCTTGGATGTCAATAAGCGATAGATTAAGGAAGTATTAAGATAGATTAAAAAGCTCCGTTAACTTAACGGAGCTTTTTAATTTATAGTAAGTTTGCTTAATTAAAATAAACCATGTAGCTCGGCTTGCACTTTATTATAAATTTCAGCCAAATCGTCTTCACTTTCAACAAAATTGAGCTTATCGCACTCAATAACCAATAATTTACCTTGGTCATATTTGGCGATCCATGAATTATAAAATTCGTTTAATCGTTTTAAATAATCCAATCGTATGTTTTCTTCATAATCTCGCCCTCTTTTTTGAATATTATCAACGAGCCTGGGAATTGATGCTTTTAAGTATATCATCAAGTCAGGAGCTTTTGTTTGGGAAATTATCGTACTGTATAAACTCTTATAATTTTCGAAATCTCTAGATGACATTAAACCCATTTTATGAAGATTTGGAGCGAAAATCTCTGCATCCTCATAAATAGTTCGATCTTGAATGATCGGATTTGAATTGTTGTTTATTTCAATAACTTGTTGATATCGACTATTGAGAAAATAAACTTGTAAATTAAAAGACCATCTCGGCATGTCGTCATAGAAATCATTGAGGTAAGGATTATTTTCGACATCCTCAAATTGAGGCTGCCAATTAAAGTTTTTCGCCAATAAGCTGGTCAGAGTCGATTTGCCGGCTCCAATGTTTCCTGCAACTGCGATGTGATTTATTTTATTACTTCCCATGTTTTGTTTAGTTTGAGTTAAGTATTCTTCTTATTTAAAATATTGGAAACCCATAATTTCTCTTACACCATCCAAGGTTTCTTTGGCGCTTTTTCTTGCTTTCTCTTTGCCTAATTCTGCGACTTCCTTTAGTAACTTTTCATTCGTGCGAAGATCAGTAATGCGTTCTCTAATTGGTTTTAAGAATTCATTGGTATCCCTTGCTAACTGCATTTTTAAGTCTCCGTACCTTATACTACAATCCTTATAGGAATCTTTAAACTGCTGCACAGTCTCCGGTTTAGATACATGTTCCATGATACTGAATAGATTGTTAATTTCGATAGGAATCACTTGATCTTTTTCTGTTGGAGAGTCTGAGGTTTTGGCTTTCTTAAATTTCTTTAAAATAGTAGCCTCATCATCGGTTAAAAAAATCGCATTATTTTGGTTGTTATCACTTTTGCTCATTTTTCCTCCACCATCTAAACCAGGTATTTTAACCAAGTCAGCGCCAAAGTTGAATGCCTTAGGTTCTGGTAAAAAGTCGGTGTCGTATATCCGATTAAACCTATTGGCAAATGTTCGGGTCATCTCTAGATGCTGTTCTTGGTCTTTTCCCACTGGAACATATTTAGCCCGATGTATTAAAATATCTGCAGCCATCAAAGAAGGGTAGGTGAGTAGACCTGCATTTATTGCTACTCCTTTTGCTCTTATCTTTTCTTTAAACGAAGCTGTTTTTTCTAGTTCACCCTTGTGAGCAAACATATTTAAATACAGATATAACTCTGCAATCTCAGGAACATCACTTTGCAAATAAATAGTAGCAATTTCAGGATCTATGCCTACTCCAATATAATTTGCAAGCACGTCTTTTACACTTTCTTGAAGTTCAGCTTTGTTGTTTTTTGTCGTCAAACTATGCCAATCTGCGATAAAATAAAAACATTGATAATCATGTTGCATTTTAACAAAATTGACCGCTGCACCTAAATAGTTGCCTAAGTGTAATTTGCCGGAAGAACGCATCCCACTCAAAACAATTTCTTCCCCCATAATACCTGTTGCGTTTAATATCTTATTGATGAGCTAAATTATGTAAATTTTAGGTTTATTTTTTGGTCGATGTTACATAAATTTTAAATTGTTTATAACTAATATTAAGTACATCTTAGATTTACTTTTATCTTCACCTAGTAAAGATAAAATTGAGATGAAAATTGATAGTGATTTAATAAATAAGTTAGCTGAGTTAGCTAAACTTGAGTTTAATAATGAAGACGCTCTAGAAATTCAGAAAAATCTAGGAAATATTTTAGATTTAGTAGAAAAATTGCAAGAAGTAGATACGGATGGAGTAGAGCCATTGGTGTTTATGAATGGCAATACTAATGTATTTCGTGCGGATAAAGTGAAACAGCTTATTTCTAAAGAGGAAGCATTGAAAAATGCACCTAATAAGGATTCAGATTACATAAAAGTGCCTAAAGTAATTAGCAAGTGAATATCATTGAGCTTCAACAAGTTAAGAAGTCCTATTTAATGGGGGCAGAACTGATTCATGCCTTGGCAGGCGTTGATCTAGAGGTTAAGGAAAATGAGTATCTCGCGCTCATGGGGCCATCAGGATCTGGGAAATCTACTCTGATGAATATCTTAGGCTGTTTGGATGTGCCTTCAAATGGTGCTTATCTACTGAATAATGTCGCTGTAGAAAAAATGACAGATGATGAGCTGGCACACGTAAGAAATAAAGAAATAGGTTTTGTTTTTCAAACCTTTAATTTACTTCCTCGATTGTCTGCACTCGAAAATGTGATGTTGCCTTTAATTTATGCAGGAATATCAAAAAAAGAAAGAATATTAAGAGGAGAAGAGGTCATGGGATTAGTAAGCTTAACTGATAGGATGAGTCACAAGCCGAATGAGTTATCTGGAGGACAGCGTCAACGGGTTGCAATAGCTAGAGCTTTAGTAAATAAGCCCTCTATTATATTAGCAGATGAACCAACTGGAAATCTAGATTCAAAGACGTCCAATGAAATTATGGGCATTTTTGATGAAATTCAGTCAAGTGGGAATACCGTAATTCTTGTAACACACGAGGAAGATATTGCTCAGTATGCTAAACGCATAGTTCGATTGCGGGATGGCTTAAAAGAAAGTGACACATTTAACACGTAAAAGATCTTTTTGATGAATGTCTATTTAATTCCTGGCTTGGGAGGTGATAAACGGATGTATACGGGACAATTAAGTGAATTTCCGCAAACCAAAGTACTGGAGTTTATCGAGCCATTAAAAGGAGAGACTATTTCGAATTATGCCTTTCGCTTAGCTGAAGGTATCGATAAGAATTACCCGTTTATACTTGTAGGTGTTTCGTTAGGTGGTATAATTGCACAAGAAATTGCAGTACGTTACCCTCCTAAAAAGACTATTATTATTTCTAGTGTTAAAAGTACAAGTGAGTTGCCCCTTTGGATGCGCATGTTCAAGTATATCCCTATTCCCACACTGATTCCAGGCAAACTATATTTATGGATGTTTATGTGGTTTATGTGGTTTAAAACTCTAGGCTCAAAGCGAAATCATATTACAGCTAATCTAAAAAATATGGCTAAAGATGCTAATCCTAAATTTGTTTACTGGGCTGTTAATCAATTAGTAAAGTGGGACAATCCAATTATTGACTTTAAGGCTTATCATATACATGGAGGAAGTGATTATTTGTTTCCTTGCTTTCGAATAAAAAACTTAAACCTACGGATTAAAGGAGGGACACATGTCATGATTTTAACACATGTACGCAAGATTAACAAAGCCCTAAGTAAGGAACTACATTCTTAAGAAGAAGCTCTATGGCGGGGGTGAAATTGTGCAATCGTTTCTTGTAAATAACTTTGATCTAAATGGGTGTATATTTCAGTTGTTGTAATGGAGGAGTGTCCCAGCATTTCCTGCACAGCTCTTAAATCTGCTCCACCTTCGACTAGATGTGTGGCAAATGAATGGCGGAAGGTGTGCGGACTAACTTTTTTCTGAATACCAGCCTTTTTAACGGCGTCCTTAATAATATAAAAAATCATCACACGGCTCAAACCTTTGCCCCTTCGATTTAAAAACAGGGTGTTTTCATGCCCTTTCTGTATATTGATGTGATTCCGAATATTGTTTAAATAAATTTTAATTTGCTTAATGGCTTCATTGCCAATAGGAACTAAACGTTCTTTTTCCCCTTTTCCAAATACTTTGATGAAATCAGCATCGAAGAATAAATGTGCTCTTTTCAAGGTGGTTAGTTCGGAAACTCTTAAGCCACAACTGTACAAGGTTTCTATAATAGCTCGATTTCTAATACCTTCATCGGTACTTAAATCTATATGCTCAATTATTTGTTGTATCTCCCCATAGCTTAGGGTATCAGGTAGCTTTCGACTAAGTTTTGGCGTATCCAACATTTCACAAGGATCTTTGCTAATTATTTGCTCAATCCTTAAGTATTTATAGAATGCTTTAATTCCCGATATAATGCGCGATTGCGATTGTTCACTTAGACCAAATTCAGTATTCAAAAACTCAATAAATCTTTGAATATCTTTTAAATTTAAATCCCTAAAACTTTTTGTCGGCAATTCTATATCTAAATATTGAAGAAGTTTCCGAACATCACGAATATATCCTTGAACGGTGTTAACAGACCTTCCTTTCTCTAACTTGAGGTAATTGCTAAAATCAATAATATATTCTTCTTCTATAGCCATTTCTAAATATCTACAGTAAATTTACATATATTATAGTTTTAGGAAAGAAAGTTAAGCAGCTAGTTATGAAAAAGATAATCATTCTCAATGGCCCAAATTTGAATTTGTTAGGAAAGCGAGAAA
>JADHRO010000126.1 GCA_016777395.1 Chitinophagales bacterium
GCAAATAATTACCTATAAACAAAATTGATATGGCAGCGTCAATCGTGCAAGATATTTTAAATAGTTTTGATCCTAATTCTAAAGAGGAATGGAAGGTTAAGGCAAGCCAAGACCTCAAAGGAAAACCCCTTGAAGCTCTTTCTTGGCAGCTTAATGAAAGCATTCTTTTAAGCCCCTATTATACAGCTAGTGATGTGCCTGAAATGGACACTGCCATCCTAAAAGAAAGCAACCCCGATTGGCAAGTTGGTGAGCACTATGAAATTACGGATTACACTGCAAGTAATAAGCAAATCTTGAATGACCTTATGCATGGCTTAACGGCCCCCTGTTTTTTATTTAATAGCACCCCAAGTTTAGAAGATTTAGAAGCTCTATTTGAAGGTATTGGGCTGGAACATATTGACTGTCATTTTACTTCAAACGATAGCGGAACTTACATAAACTGGTTAGCACTCTTGAAAAAAAGAGGCATCCAAGCTTCGGCTTACTTTTATTTAGACGCAGCTCTTACATCCTCTGTTAAGAGCATCCATATTAATGCTTCCGCTTACTACAAAGGACCTGAAAATGTTCACGAAGAAATTAAAAACTCCTTGTTGGTGGCTAATGCAATGTTAAGCCAAGCCTCTGATAAACAGTTGTTGGCTGATCAACTGCAGTTTACCTTCTTGGTTGATAACGCATACTTGATTAACATAGCCAAGTTAAGAGCGTTTAAACTGTTGTGGGTGTTCTTGATGAAAGAACTAAATCTAAATGTTAGTTTGCCCTTTATAAAGGTAAACTTTGCACCCGAAGCCTATGGAGAAGACGAAGAAGACAACTTGATCAAAGCCACAAGCATGGCCATGAGTGCTGTATTGGGCGGTGCGAATCATCTAGTTGTAAGGCCAATAAGCTCTACGCTTCGGTCAAAACGTTTGGCAAGAAACATTCAGTTGATTCTCAAACATGAAAGCGGGTTGAATAAAGTTGTTGATCCAGCTCAAGGCAGTTACTACATTGAAAGCCTAACCCATAAGCTGGTAAACTATTGTAAATAGTATATTTTGAATTATGTTGGCTTTCCTCACATATATTAATGACTTTTTATCTTTTTTTTTTACTGATCCTGAACGCATACTCGCTTCGGATTGGTGTTTAAACCAACCATGTTTAGAAATTTTTGGAATAAGGATAAGCCAAATTAGTTCAAGCATTTTAGTTTATGCACTTGCTTTTTACGGATTATTTGTAGGATACAAATATTACAAAACCCAAGCTGCCCAAAAATCCAAGCTATATTGGAGTGTTTCATTGGTTTTGGGCGGAATTGGGGCATTTTCTGCTGGTACTAGCTTTCAGGCATTTGCTTATGTAATAAAATGTGCTGGAAAAGAATTTTGTGACACCATAAGCGCATTTGAAATTGCTTATAACATACTTACAATTTGGTCTGCTGGTTTTTTATGCTTGGCAATAGGTGTGGCTTTTCTTCGACATTCTAAAATGAGGACTCTAGCTATTATGACACTTGCCTATTGTTCAATTTTCACGGTATTAAGCCTAATTGCTTTTAACGAAGACCTAGTCTTATTGGTGTCATTTGAGTTTTTGCTGCTGTATCTTGCTCCACTTTATTTAAATATATTTACCATAACCGTCTACCAACACATCAAAAACGCAAACGAAAGCAGTAGGAAACATCTAATAGCTTGGTTGGCCCTCATGCTAACCCTTATTGCCTACTACCTCTACTTGAATTTTCACTGTACAGAATTACTCTGGAGCAAAGGTATTTGGTTCTCTGCCAATGATGTCCTGCATTTGGGTATGATAGGATGGCTGTATTATTTGTCTAATGGTTTGATAGGTGTAGTTGAGGATTTTAAATAGCTATTACTACTTCAATTCGAGTAAAGCCACATTCTCAATATGTACGGTATGTGGGAACATGTCTATGGCTTGCATTTTAACCACTTTATAAAACTCATCTAAAGCAGCAATGTCTCTTGCTTGTGTACTTGGGTTGCAACTCACATAAACAATCTTAGGTACTCTTGCTTTTAATATCGTTTGTAAGATCTCCGGGTGCATGCCCCCTCGAGGAGGATCTGTGATTAGAATATCGGGCTGCCCATTTTTTGCTAAAAAATCTGCGTTTAGCAACAAGCGCACATCTCCGACGTGAAAGTCAGCATTCTCCACTGCATTTAACTTTGCGTTTTCTTTTGCATCTTCAACTGCTTGATCTATTTGTTCTATACCGACTAGCTTATTGCAATTATCTGACAAGTAAAGACCAATACTTCCCACACCTGCATATAAATCATACAGTGTTTCCGTGCCTTGTAAGGCAGCAAAATTTTTAACCACATCATAAAGGCGTTCGCCTTGGCTGGTGTTGGTTTGAAAGAATGATTTTGGGCGAACCTTAAATGAAAATTTTCCTAGTTTTTCAATAATGAACGATTTTCCTGAATAACAAATCGGAGTTTGATCAAAATAAGTATCATTCAATTTGGGGTTAATGATGTAGTTTAAAGATGTTATTTCAGGAAACTTTTCTTTGATAAATGCCATCAATGGGAGAAGGGCATCATTGTCTTCATTGACAATTAAGATTACCAAGATCTCTCCAGTGCTCGCCGTTCTCACGACTAAGTTTCGCAAGAACCCCTCCCTGATCTTTATATTATAAAAGACGAGGTCTTTTTCTAGCGCATATTCTCTCACTGCATTTCTTAGCTTATTCGAAAATTCATTTTGCAAATAGCACTTATCGATGTCCACCACTTTGGTGTGTTGACCTGGTACGTGAAATCCGAGCGCCCTGAAGTCTAAGTCCTCTCCGGTGGCAATCTCTTCTTTAGTAAACCATCGATTTGTTGAAAAGGTATATTCCAGTTTATTTCTATAAAACTCCGTCTCTTTGGCCGGCAAAATAGGTAGTCGCACTCCAACCTCCACTTTTGCCAAACGTGCGAAGGCGTCAGATACAATTTGATCTTTAAAGGCAATTTGCTTTGCATAAGGAAGGTATTGCCACTTGCAACCTCCGCAGGATTCAAAGTGCTTACAAAAATGCGCCTGCCTATCGATAGAAGGTTTAGTAAGCGCTAAGATTCTGGCTTTCTCAAAATTCTTTCTTCGTTGAAAAGTTCTTGCCCTTACCACGTCACCGGGTATACATTGCTCTACAAAAACAACCTTTTCATCTACCCGTGCAATTCCCAAGCCTTCGGAAGATAAGCCCGTTATCTCCAACTCCTCATAAACTTTATGTCTAATCTTTCTATGTCCCATAAGCTAATTGAGTGTAAAAGTAAAAATTAACCTGATAGCTTCGAGAACCTGCAAGCTTAATTTTTAAAGAAAAAATCACAACGCATATTCAATGCGTTTAGCTTAAATATCTTTGAGTCAAAATTATTAATTATGAGACTACAATCCGAAGTTCAACAAGACATCAATACTACTTTCCAAGGAAATGTAAACATTGAAAAATTATTTGAGTTAGCCATAGACAGCGCCAACAAAAGCTATAAGCTAAAGGCCATGGATATTGCACGAGAGGCTTTAATCTTTGCTAAGCAAAGCAATGATTACCTGGCTGTAAACATTCATGGTTTTTTAGCAGTGCTAAGTATAGATTTTAAGAAAACTAGCCATGCAAAGATTCATGTTTACAATGCGCTAAATCGACTAGACGCCAATCACTTTAGCTATGCCAGCGACAAGCAATATTTAAATGCTTTACTCAGAAAGATCAATAGAATAGATTTCCCTATTCATCAATTGAATGAGCCAATTGCAGCCTAGTTGGTTCCAACCCAAAAATTCCTTTGGGTTTATTTTTGTAAGATGCGCCATCGAATCTCATCGAGGCGTGTCTTGCATTTTTGAAAGAACGATTTTCCTTCTAAACTTAAGTAATCCATAGTAGATAAACTAGGGTTAAGTATCCATTTGAGTGCACGTTTACAAAACGGAAGTGCAGCATATGGGAATTTTTTCAAGTCAAAGTGAGCTTTCAATGCGGGTCGCACTTTCGTATTGAATTCCATTCTGTTGTGTTGGTAAAACGAATTATTTCGCGGCACTAACACATCCGTTCCAATGTGAAAAGTCAAGTGTTTATCTGGAACATAAAGCGGATTGCTCGCCCAAGTAAAGATGTTATACGCCATAGCAACCCCGATGAAGGACACGCCAACGCAAATATCCCCTAGAACGAATTTCTCTAAGAGCTCCCTTTTAAAGACAAAGCAGTCGAAGCCCGGATGAGAATGACCCAAATCAGTGTAAATCTGAGGCAGCTCTTGAACTTTGGTATAGTCTCCTTTCAGTCTTCTGCGATTAACGACAAGAGCATCATGACCTTTATTAATTTTATTAACTACGAAATCGTAAAAAGAAGGCATCAAGCCAATGTCCACATTGGTATAAACGAAATACTCGGCATCAGAATGAGCAAAAACTGTTTGCAGGATATCCTTTATTAAAGGCAACTTTCTATTGCCCAAATTTGGATTGACATGCAGAACACTCCTTTTTAAATTGGGTAAAATTGCAAACCCTTGCGGAATAATCTCCCTATCCTCTTCATATTGAGTAGTAAAAAGATCGACTTTTACCGAAGTAATCGCTTCCCCTTTGGCAAGCAACATAGATTCAAAAGTAATGGCTTGAGCATGATATAAGTCAGAGGAATCCTTTACCTTTACCGGATTAATAATATGTGCTAAATGTAGCAATAGATCGAGGAGTTAAGTTTAATAGTTTTATTCTTTTTGACAATTATACGAAGAACTTAGAGAAACTTTTTGAAGATGATAAAAAACTTCGAATAATGTGTGTGCCGTTAACAGCATAATGCGCAGCTAAAAAAATTACAGCCAATTGACTTAACATACATTTTCGAAGATTAGGGTGTTTTGTCCAGCAGAGGATTATACTTAATAGTAAAGCCAGATAACATCAAAGAATATAAATGTTTAAGGCAAGCACAACCATATATCTGAAGATAAATGGTCTTCCGTAAGATTGAGTATATTTGGTAGATACATGTAAACCAGTTCGAAAATGAGTGTTCAAAAAATTAATGCAGAGCCAGATAGCCTTAAAGACTACCTCAGGAAAATTTGGGGCAACAAGTCACTTATTTTAGCTATCGCAAGAAGGGACTTAAAAGCCAAATATGCTCAAACCGCCATTGGCTTAGCTTGGACCTTTATACAGCCTATATTTGCAGTGATTATTTATACCCTTTTTTTTGCTGGACTAATGGATTTTAAAACGGAATATCCCTATATTTTATTTGTTTTATCTGGAATTCTTATTTGGAATTTATTCAATTATATCTTTTCTCAGGGCAGCAATAGCTTGGGGCAAAATCAAAGTATCATAAAAAAAATCGCTTTTCCAAAAGTTCTTCTTCCTTTCACTAAAGTCATTATAGGACTTATTGAATTCGCCATAACTTCAATAATGTTGATTTTGCTGATGTTTTTTTTAAAAGTTGAGCCCAGGTTTAGCATGATTTTAACTCCGTTTTGTTTAATTCCTCTAATTTTTTTTGCATCAGGCCTTGCTCTCTTACTAAGCGCACTAACGCTTAAAAAAAGAGATCTTTTTCATATTATTCCATTCTTAGTGAATTTCGGCATTTGGTTAACACCTGTTTTTTACCCGGTAAGCCTTATCCCAGAAAAGTATATCAACCTCATATACATTAACCCGGTAGCTAGTATATTGCAACTGTTTAGGTTCTGTTTGTTTGGGGAGCCATTAAATGCTTTCATTCTCATTGGACTTTTACTAAGTTTTCTTACCTTCATTATAGGCTTTATTTTTTTCAAACAAAATGAAGACAAAATTATTGATGTCATATGAGAAAGGTTCTTAAGAATATAGAATGGGAGAATAAATTTATAAAAGACGGATATATTCAAATTCCATTTATTTCTCCACAAGAAGTAGCAGAATTAAAGGCCTTGTTTTTTGATACCCTACCAGAAAGTGGTGGACAAATTAGCTCGGAAGAAACAGGAGTTGAAGACAGCCATTTCATTAGCTACGATTTTACTTTTATCGATAAAAATCCTGATTACAAAAGAAAGGTCTTTAAAATAATTACTGAATACTTTGAACCTCACATGAACCGTATTTTGGATGACTTTAGACCAATTATTGCCAACTATATCCGTAAAAAATCTGACACAGGTGAGGTTCCCCTTCATCAAAATTGGGCATTTGCCGACGAAAAAAAATGTACAACGGTTTCCATTTGGTGTCCTCTAGTTGATTCTACAGTTGAGAATGGAACGCTTCAAGTTGTTCCTGGTAGCCAAAAAAGATTTGGACAATTTCGTGGTCCAATGATTCCTTGGGAATTGGACGAGATAAAAACTGAAATTATCAATAAACACCTAATTCCTCTAGAAACTAAAGCGGGTGATTGTGTAGTATTAGACGATAGTATCGTGCATTATTCTGCTATTAATAAGACTCCTGGACTGCGTTTAGCAATACAGTTAATATGTGTTCCTTCAGAGAAGCCTTCTAT
>JADHRO010000127.1 GCA_016777395.1 Chitinophagales bacterium
AATAATCAACTTTAGAGTTTTCTGCGTCTTTGCTTTAACTTCAGCAAATGCTTGAATAAGTAGATAATGATTTTTTATGGGCACTAATCGTCCTATTATACCGATAACTACATCTTCCTGATTTAAGCCATACCTTGCCCGAAATGCAATTCTCCGCTCGGGATGATTAATTTGAAATCGTTCGAGATCAAAGCCTAAAGGAACCACCTCAAACTTTTCGCAAGGGGCGACCTTGAATTTCTCGCACAACTCTTGTTTTTGGATATTACTAATCGCAACAATTTTGGTGCTCTTTCTTGCCAAGAATCGTTCTATTTCTAAAAAGATTCTTGTTTTTAATTGACCGAAGTAAGAGTGGAAAACGTGTCCATGAAAAGTATGTAAAATAATCGGGACACCACAATTATAGGCTGCTAATCGACCTATAGCACCCGCTTTTGCCGCATGGGTATGCACAATATCTGGTTGAAACTCTTTGATGATTTGAACTAATTCTTTATAGGCTCTAAAATCTTTAATAGGGTTAATTTCCCTGTACATGTTTTTAATATATCTCGGCTTTAAACCTAAATTATCAACTATATATGCTGAGCTTGCCTCGCTTTCATCCTTCATGCCCGCGACCAGTAAAGTTTCAAAATCATCGCCGATATATTTACTTAGATATGCAGCGTTGTAGGTAGGTCCTCCTAAATTTAAACGATTGATTATTCTTAACACTTTTGGCATTAGACCATATATTTTTTATACCAGGTTTGAAAAACAATTAAGGCCCAAATTTGCGCATGAATATCCCCTGGATTAGATGAAAACAATTGCTTCTTTAAATCCCGTATAGTATCAATATTAAAAATATTTTGTTCTTCGATAAAATCATCAGCAAGCAAATCATCAACAATCAAAGCTTTTAAATCTGATCTAAACCACTGTAATAGCGGCACCTCAAAGCCCATTTTGTTTCTTGAATACAATTCCGGCGGAAGCATACGTCGAAATGCGTCTTTCACGATTCGCTTTCTCCCTTTTTTACTCACCTTGAACTCCCCGGGCAATTGAAAAGCAAAATTGACCAATTCATGGTCGAGAAAAGGCACGCGCACTTCCAAGCTATTGGCCATACTCATCAAATCTACTTTAGTCAGCATATCATTCACCAACACCAAATGCATATCAGTATATAAGGTCTCGTTGATATCATTGGCCAAATTGAAATGTTTAAGAATATCCACCTTCCTGCTCAAGAACTCTCCTTGACTTTTGCCCAAATCCGTTTTCAATAATTTTTTCGCGTAAGATTCCGGAGAAAAGGAACACCATCTCCAATACCTTTCAGGGGTATCTAGCTTTTTTCCTTGTGCAAACCGATCCAATTGACGAAACAAGTTTCCCAATTTCGAGTGTCTTGATTTTGGCAATTTATCCCATAGCGGCCCGCCAACACTTACCAAAGTATTCAATAAATTATCTTGTTGAACAAGATATTCCGCTTGATGCTTGTTGTAACCTCCAAACAATTCATCTGCCCCGTCTCCCGAAAGAGCTACAGTGACATGTTGTCTCGTTTTCTTACTCAGAATATAAACCGGCAATGCAGAAGAATCTGCAAATGGCTCGTCAATGTAATCCAAAATATCGTGCAAGTTTTCATACAAATCTGCATTACTCAAACTAAAGACAGTATGATTGGATTTAATTTTTTTGGCTACTAAATTGGCATATTGGGTTTCATCGAAATAGGGATTGTCTGCAAAGCCAATAGAGAATGTATTTAGATTGGCTTGATGTCTTGCTGCTAATGTGGCAATCACGGAGGAATCAATTCCACCACTTAAAAATGACCCTAAGGGGACATCTGAGACCAACCTTCGCTGAACAGCTTTATCGAGATGATGCACCAACTCGCTTTGCGCTTTCTCATAAGATAGGTTTGCATATTTTTTCGTAAACGGAATGGAATAATACCGGTCTTCTTTCACACTCCCTAAAGCGTCAATAGTTACGTAATGACCAGGCTTTAACTTAAAAACCCCTTTAAAAACCGTAGCGGGGTTAGGAATATAATTGAACTGGAAATATTGTTGAAGAGATACAAAATCTAAGTCCTTTTGAATACCAAACTTAAGTAAAGCTTTCATCTCAGAAGCAAATAAAAAAGCATCCTTGGTTTGTGTGTAAAGCAATGGTTTAATTCCTAATCGATCTCTTGCTATAAAGGTCTCATCTTTCTCTTTATCATAAATGGCAAATGCAAAAAAACCATTAAATGAATGGACACATGATTTTCCATAGTGATGAAACATTCTCAAGATTACTTCTGTGTCACTTACCGTATGAAAAACTTCCTGCTTCTCTTTTTCCAACCGTTCTTTTAGTTCTTGATAGTTATATATCTCACCATTAAACACAATAGTGTATCGATTGTCGCAAGCAGACATGGGTTGATTGGCAGACTCACTGGTGTCAATAACGGATAATCTAGCATGTGCAAATCCAAGCGCTGGTTTTGGATGATAAGTAGATTGACAGTCTGGACCTCTTTGATTTAGTGCTTGGGCTGCATCCTCTAGAGCACCTGATAATTCAAGGTTTTGAACTCCTTTTAGATTAATAAATCCTGCTATTCCGCACATAAGTAATTATTCGCTGTAAAAATAGAATATAATTGTTTTAGAACCTATACTTTTGTTAAACTTATGGGCATACAAGATTTAATAATAGGACCTATCTATTTTTTTATCATCATGTTGATTGGCGTTAACATTAAAAATAAGATGAAAGATAAAGACCTTGGAGGCTACTTCCTCAAAGGCCTATTTCTTAAATTATTTGGTGCTTTTGGTATTTCAATTATATACTTCTTTTATTATGGGTCGGGAGACACCATTTTTTATTTTCGACGAGCTGTATTAATAGATAGTGTATTATTTTCAAAGCTGGATGTGGGCCTAAAGCTTCTCTTTGCCAATCCGATGATCATTGATCCTCAAACCTTTGGATACTTTAAAGCTATTCGAGCTTGGGATGCTAGTACGTATTTTGTGGTTAAGCTGGCAGCAATAACAAACCTTTTTTGTTTTGATAGCTACTTATCCAATGCCTTCATTTTTGCTGCACTTTCTTTTATTGGAATTTGGCGATTATATAAAATGTTGTTGGGAATATTTCCAGAGAAAAAACAAATTCTTGCATGGTCATTCTTATTTATTCCTTCAGTTTTTTTCTGGGGATCCGGTATACTCAAAGATAACGTTACCTATGGTTTTTTGGGAATATTTATTAGCTCCTTCTACTATTTGTTCATTGAGAGACGACAACTTTTTAAAAATTTAGTCTTACTGCTTGTGTCAACATATGTTATAGGTATTATTAAGAGTTATATTTTATTAGCTGCAATTCCTTCAATGTTTATTTGGCTATACCTTAAATTTAGAGGGAAGATTAAGTCCTCCGTTTTAAAAGCTTTAGCCACTCCAATACTCCTATTTTTTATTTTTGGAGCGGGGTATGGAACATTGCAAATAGCAGGGTCCTCCTTTAACAAGTTCTCTATAGATAATGCCCAAGAAAAAGCAGAAGATATGCAACGTTGGCATACCTATCGTGTGGAAGTTCTTAAAGGAGGAGATGGTTCCTCTTATCATTTAGGAAAAGTAGATTTTACGCCGATTGGAATTCTCACAAAAATCCCCAAAGCCATAAATGCAGCGCTGTTCAGACCATATCTCTGGGAAGCTGGCAATGTAGTCGTGTTGTTATCCGCCATTGAAAGTTCATTCTTTCTGATAATTACTATCCGGTTCTTCCTCTTATTCTCTATAAATATGTCCGCTGGATTTAATTATATGAGCAAGAATCCCATCATATATTTTATGTTTGTGTTCTCCTTTATTTTTGCTTTTTCTGTTGGATTCACAAGCTTTAATTTTGGAGCATTATCTCGATATAGGATACCCCTACTTCCTTTTTATGTGTCGGCGATTCTACTTGTAACCGACTACCTTAAAAATTATAAAAAAGCTCGCTAAAATTATAATCTGGAATAAAATTATAGGGGGGATAAAACCTACCATGACGGGAATACAAGCCATAAACATATTCTATTTCAGGTTTGTAAAACGGAGCTAAATCCGGATGGATAGGAAGCTTCCAGTTTGGAGCTTGTTCCAAATCCTTCAGAGATTTGTAAGAATGCACCTCCCCGGTAATATCTTGTGCATAAAAAGGCTCATTACTGTCAATGATCATCCACCCCTTTTTTGTTTGCACTTCACTCAAAGAATGCGAAAGCACTCCCTTAGAGGTAATTGTAGTCCAAAAATTTTTCTTACTTCGAAATACAGCTACATGCCGAGTTTTAAATCCATCGAGCATCAATTGCTTTTCAATACTCCGGCTGTAGTCATAACATAAGCCAGATCCATTAGCTAGCAAATCTTTTGGTTCTCTTTTTGCGTTATATTCTATTGGACTAAAAAGAGGAAACTTACGGTGCAATTCATTAAGCAATAAATCAATATATTCGATTTGTTCTTCGAAGCTTAGAGCATCCCCCACCACATTAGAAGTCTTAAAAATATGCTCCAAGGCTAATTCATCTTCGTGGCTAATTTTCTTGGGTACGTTATGCAAATATCCGAGAACAAGTATTATGACACTCAATAATAGTAAAATCCGATGCTGCTTATGCTTTCCCATTTATAAGTGATAAAAAATGATTTTTATTTGCATGAATAGAATATCCCTTTACAACAGTTTTCCTTCCTGCTTCTCCCAGTTTTTGTCTTAGTTCGTTATTCTCTATTAATAAAGATAGCTTTTTTACCCAACTTTCGTCTGTAGTACAAAGTAGTCCATTTTTTTGATCGAAAATTATTTCTTTGTTCACTCCCACATCTGCCAACACAGAGGGGATTTCCATAGACATGTAGACTAGGCCTTTTAAGCCGCACTTCCCTTTACTCCATTCATCATTTGGCAATGGCATAATTCCAATATCAATTTCCTCAAGTTCCTTAATCTCTGTCTCTTTTGTCCATTCTACGCCATTTATTTCTAGCTCCTTGTGCTGATATGAAGCATCCCCGATAACTTTAAAATATATCCTATTCCCATATTTCTTTTTTATGGCTTCAAGCAATGGGATTGCTAACTTAAAATGCTCAATAGTCGTTTGACTTCCGCTCCAACCTATGCAAACTGTATTATCTATTTTAGGTCTTAATGGGCTTGATCGACTATACTCATTGGTATCGATACATGTTGGTATTAATTCCACCGCTTCTGAAAATTGCCTTGCATATTCTTGTAGAAAATGATTCCCTACTATGTTTACATGCGCCGCTTGAATAATTTGTTTGATCTTATTGGGGTTCTTTAAAAACGCGAGTTTTTTGTTCGCTTCAGAAACATTGGCCAGCCAAATGGAATCATCAAAATCAAAAATTAGTTTTGAGCGTTTAGCGATCGCTTTTTCGAAGAAAGCAGTACCTAGCATAAAGGCTTCTCGCTGAACAAAAACATACTCGAATTTTCTTGCTCTTATAAAGGAAATGGCTAGAAGTTTAAGTACACTTTTAAGCACGATTATTCCCTTTGAGAAAAAAGCTCCCGGAGCATAAAACTTTTTATCCATTGCTTCGCTTAGCAAATACTCATACTCATAAGTGCGCTTGTTTTTTTCTAAAGCAGGAAGGAATTGTTCTATACGATATCGCTGTGAAGGAGAGCGATTAGGCCGATGCAAACCTAAAAACAAAATATCTTTTTTATTCTTATTGCTTGACATAAAACACTTTCATTGCATCACCAACACCAAAAAATGTTAGCGTTCCGTTTACCAATTTTTTTATACCTTTCCAATACCAAATAGTCTCCATTTTACTTCTAAGCTTTTCGTCTTCCGTGTCTGCCGAAATATAAGATTGCTTTTCAATTGTTTTTTGTGAGATTTTATGTCTTGTAATACTAAACCCTGTTGTTTCAACTTTTGCTTTCTTAAAACCAAAGTTTAACAATAACCTGTTAAGTGTTTTTGGTGTATAATAGCAAAGATGTTCAGGGTAACTAACTACAATCCAGTCAGGTCCACTTAGTTGTCTTGATAAGGAATTGAAATTTGGAGTTGTCAAATAAAGTGCGCCTCCTTTCCTAAGCAATTTATTAAAATTAGCCATTTCCTCTTGTGGATTATTAATATGTTCAAGTACTTCAAAAGAAGTAATCACATCGAAGTGCGCTTCAGGGTACAAGCTCGGGTCTAGTTTACCCTGCATCATTTTAATACCTTTCTTTTTACAAATTTTAATGGCTTCATCAGTATATTCTGTGCCATAAACACTCCACCCTCGCTCAATTGCCACTTCTGCAAAATAACCAATTCCACAGCCTACGTCTATTAAATTTCCGGTCGTTCGAAATGGCTCAAATGAATCAAGTATTTCATGATATCTTTTTATTGTAATAGGGCTCAAATAATCATTTCTGCCATA
>JADHRO010000128.1 GCA_016777395.1 Chitinophagales bacterium
ACATTGCTTGAGATAATCCAGGCCGTCCAACCGGTATAGTGATGCTTAAGGTGGTCCCCAATCCGCTGATAAAACTCATTGATATGCTCATCTTTTATCCGTTCGTCATAGGGCGGATTCAAAAATAAAACACCTTCTTTTTCCTTAGGCTTATAATTGAAGAAATCACCACTTTCTAAGTGATGAATGGGCTTAAATCCAGCCCTTACCATGTTTTCTTTGGCTAATGCAAGCACTTTCCCATCTATTTCAATTCCCTTAATATTCGGGTACTCAATTTTAATATTATCTTCTGCTTCTTGCTTTAATCGGTCCCATAGATTTTGATCAAAATTAGGCCAATTCATAAATCCAAAAATTCTACGATCAAAACCTGCAGGTTTATTGTTTGTTCGCATTAGTGCTTCAATCGTTAAAGTACCTGAACCGCACATTCCATCTAAGAAAGGCATTTTTCTATCCCAATTACTCAAGGCTATAATTCCAGCCGCAAGAACTTCGTTTAGCGGAGCTGTTCCACCATCAAATCGATAACTTCTTTTGTGTAAAGAGGCGTTGCTTGCATCAATCGATATTTGAACATCTGTTCCTCTTATATGCAAGGAAAACACATAGTTGGGATGTTTAATATTAACATCAGGGCGACGATTGTTTTCATGTTTTCTAAACCAATCACAAATGGCATCTTTTACTTTTAAGCTCGCATATAAGGAGTGGGTAAAAACTTCAGAGCTTACAAAAGCATCAATTTTAAAGGTGTCTTTTAAGGTCATGAACTCTTTCCAATTGTACTCCATGACACGATCGTACAATTCTTCTTCATTTTCAGCAGAAAATGTGTAAAAAGGACGAATAACTCGAATGCATAAAGTACTGTATAAGTGTACTTTATAGAGTGTTTCAAGGTCTCCTTCGAAAGCAACTGCTCGATTGAGCGGCTCAATTTCTTTACACCCCAATTGATGCAATTCTTCAGCTAATACTTCTTCTAAACCAAATAGGGTTTTAGCTATGTAGTGTTCCATTGGGACAAAGGTAGGGAATTAAACGAATTCAGGATTTATTCTTTCCACTCTACTTTGTTTTGAATCGTGCTAATTCTTCGTCCAGGTGCTTTTTCATCACCATTGGGTATTCCCAAATAGAGAAAGCCCAAAACTTGATCTTCCTTTTTAAATCCGAGGTATTCTTTCATCACCAATTTTGCCGTCATTCCACCACTATGAATGTATGCTGCAAAACCCATTGCGCTTGCTGCCAACTGCATATTTTGCACAGCCATAGCTGTCGCTTGCAATTCTTCGATTTCTGGAATCTTATGATTACTTCCTCGTTTATTGACTATGGCCAGAATATGTGAGGTGGTTTTAGCTCTATGGATAAACTTATCGTATTTGATTTGCTTAAAGTTTTCGGCTCCACTTTCCGCTTTATACATCTCCGCATGGTCAAAAGCAAATTGATGTTTAGCGTTCCCACTAAACACTACAAAGCGCCATGGCTCGGTATATCCATGGGTTGGAGCCCAATTGGCACATTCTAAAATTTTCCACACATCGGATTCAGCAATTTCGCCAGGGATACATTGTTCTGGCTTTATCGTCCTTCTAGTATGGATGTTTTCTATTATAATTTGGACTTTATTCATTGGTGAAACGTTTATTCATAAAAAATGGTAGTCTGTACTTTCTGTCTATACGCTATCAGAAGTTATAGAGTATAAAGCGATAAAATTATCTGAATTCATCCCTTGAATATAAGGAAGTTCTAAATTTAATTTAATTTTAGGCGAAATAGAAAAACCATGAAAGCAGCAGTATTAGTAAAAAACGCCGAAGCACATAATTCATTTGAGATTAGGGAAGTGGATCAACCAAAGGCAGGTGTCGGTCAAGTACTTATTAAGGTGGAGGCTTTTGGTTTAAACTTTGCAGATATAATGGCCCGACAAGGCAACTATCAGGATTGCCCGCCGCTTCCTGCCGTTATAGGGTATGATGTAGTGGGAGAAGTGGTAGAGATTGGCGCAGGAGTTGACAATGTAAATTTAGGGGATAGGGTAACTGCAATGACTCGCTTTGGAGGATATGCTGAATATGCCTTAACAGACTTCCGAGCTTGCGCTAAAATAGCCAAAGACTATCCATTAGGAAAAGCTACGGCTTTGACGACTCAATACTGTACTGCTTATTATTGTTTTGAGGAAATGCTGAATTTGTATGAGGGAGATAAAGTGTTGATTCATGCAGCTGCAGGAGGCGTCGGAACAGCCCTGGTTCAATTGGCTAAATATGCAGGATGTGAAATATTTGGTACCGCCGGATCAGATGAAAAGTTGGCGTATTTAAAAGATTTGGGAGTTGACCACCCTATTAATTATCGCGCGAAAGACTTTGAAGTCGAGGTCAGGAAAATTGTTGGGGATCAAGGACTTGATGCTGTTTTTGACCCAATAGGGGGTAAATCGGTAAAAAAAGGATTGAAATTACTGGGTTCAGGAGGAAGAATAGTATTGTTTGGAGCTTCGGATATGACTGGAGCAAATATTTTTGGGAAAATTGGAATGGGCTTAGGATTCGGATTTTATCATCCGGTAGAATTTATGCTGACAAGTAAGGGAATGATGGGCGTTAATATGCTTCGGATTGCTGATGATCGACCGATGGTCTTGAAACGATGTTTAGAGAACGTGGTAAAACTAGTTGCCGAAGGGGTATTAAATCCTACTGAAGCGAAAGTTTTTTCTATTGATGAGATTGGTGAAGCTCATGCCTTTTTGGAAGGACGGCAAAGCATTGGCAAAGTCAGTGTGTGTTGGTAAAATCTTGACGGTTTTCGCCAAACTGCAGGGAAATTTGTTTTGAGGAAAGTGACTGCATCCATTAATGCTTCAAACCGCTAAATGGTCAAAACTGGATATTTAAAGAAACACGGAAGAGTGGGCTAAAACTCGTAACCGATGTCCTTCCTGAAGTACTTTCCCTCAAACACTATAGCTTCGGCTTGCTGATTGGCTTTCAATAACGCATCCGCTAGATTTTCGCCCAGTGCACTTACAGCAAGTACACGCCCGCCATTAGTAACTAAAATATTATCTATTTCTTTTGTTCCTGCCTGAAAAACTGTTGTGTTTTCGCAAGCGGGTATTATAATCTGTTTTCCTTTTTCATAAGCTTCAGGATATCCTCCAGAAGCTAAAATAACAGTAGCTCCGTGTTTTTTACTGTATTTGACCACTTCGTCTTTTAACTTTCCTTCACTACATTTAACCAACAAATCAGCTAAATCATTTTCTAATCGGGGTAGCACAATCTCGGTTTCAGGGTCTCCCATCCTGCAGTTGTATTCAATTACATAAGGCTCATCATCAACCAAGATTAAACCGACATATATAAACCCTTTATAAACTATTTTTTCCGCCTTTAGGCCCTCAATAGTGGGGTTTATCACTCTAGATTTTACTTTCCTCATTAAATTCTCATCGACAAAAGGTACAGGAGATATTGCCCCCATTCCGCCGGTGTTTAACCCCGTATCTTTTTCTCCTATTCGTTTGTAGTCTTTGGCGTTGGGAAGCAATACATAGTCGCTGCCATCACTCAACACAAAAACAGAGAATTCTATACCATTAAGAAACTCTTCAATGATTACTTTACTACTTGCATCTCCAAATTTAGCATCGCTAATCATTTCTTGCAGTGTTTGCTTGGCTTCGGCCTTGCTTTCCGTGATAACTACACCTTTACCTGCTGCCAAACCGTCAGCTTTTAAAACAAAAGGCGCCTTATTCTCATCAATAAAGGCCAAACCTTCTTCTAGGTTCGCTTGAGTGAACTCGTTAAATGCTGCAGTAGGAATATTGTGCCTTTGCATAAAGTACTTTGCAAAACTCTTACTTCCTTCTAATTGTGCTCCGTGTTTTGAGGGACCAATTACCATCACTTTGCTTAAACTTTGATCGTCCATAAAAAAATCATAGATACCCTCTACTAAAGGCACTTCAGGGCCCACAACGACCATGTCAATTGATTCTTTTAAAACAAAACTCTTGAGCGCAGAAAAGTCACTTGGATCGATAGCTATATTTTGAGCCAGCTGCTTACTTCCTCCATTTCCTGGAGCAACCCATAGATGATTACACATGGGGCTTTGTTTAAGTTTCCAAGCAAAAGCATGTTCTCTTCCACCAGAACCTAAAATTAGAAAATTCATATCGTATACGGTTTATGCAAAAATAAGTGCTTTACGTCAAAATTTCCGATTTTTTATTGTGGAATGTTTATTGGAATAAAAAAACCACTAAAGAAGACGAAGGTGATTCCCGTTTTAGTTGGCACAACAAACTTAATCTTGTATTTTTACTCAATCTAAAAGAGAGAAACATATAATGGCAAATATTGTAGAGAAAATATTCGGTAAAATTTTTGGAAACAAACACGAGAAGGATATCAAAAAGATGCTTCCTGTAGTTGATGAAATTAATGCTGAATTTGAAAAACTAAAGTTGGTAAGCAACGACGAGCTTAGAGGCAAAACTTTAATTTTTCGTGAAGAAATAAAAAATCATCTAAAAGAAGTAGAGGAGAAGATTACTTTCATTCATGATCAAATAAATAATGATCCTGATATGGATATTGATCAGAAAGAAACTTTATATGACCAGATTGATGCTTTGAAACTGGAAAAGGACGAAAAGGTAGAAGAAATACTTGCTATCTTATTGCCCCGAGCATTTGCTGTAGTTAAAGAAACAGCTCGTCGTTTTACTGAAGCAGCAAACCTTGCCTCAAAAGCTACGGATCTAGATAGAGACTTAGCAGCTAAGAGTGATTTTGTAGAAATTGTAGGCGCTGATGCAGTATATAAAAAATCTTGGCAAGCTGCCGGCGCAGAAGTTGTTTGGAATATGGTTCACTATGACGTGCAGTTAATTGGTGGCATCGTCTTACATGAAGGTAAGATTTCTGAGATGATGACGGGGGAAGGTAAAACTTTAGTATCCACTTTGCCAGCATACTTAAACGCCTTACCAGAATTAGGCGTTCATATTATTACGGTAAATAATTACTTGGCCGTAAGAGATTGTGAATGGAATGCGCCTATTTTTAATTTCCTAGGGATTAAGGTGGATTGTATTGATCGATACAGACCGCACTCTCCTGAGCGAATTGAAGCATATAAAGCAGATATTACTTATGGAACAAATAATGAATTTGGTTTTGATTATCTAAGAGATAACATGCTGCTTAATGCAGATGAGTTGGTGCAAGGTAAATTACACTATACCATGATTGATGAGGTGGATTCTGTGTTAATTGATGATGCAAGAACACCCTTAATTATTAGTGGTCAAGTGGATAGTAATGATGAGCAGCAGTTTTATGAACTGAAGCCTAGAATATCTAAATTGGTTCAAGTACAGAAGGATTTGGCTACAAAATATCTAAATGATGCTAAACGCCAAATTAAGGCAGGGGACACAGGTGTTCAGCCAGGAGAAGGTGGTTTTGCTTTACTTCAAACGTACAGGGCATTACCTAAAAACAAGCCACTTATTAAATATTTAAGTGAGCAAGGAATCAAGCAAATCTTACAAAAGGCTGAGAATTACTACATGCAAGATTCGAGTAAGGAAATGCATATCGTGGATGAAGAGCTATTTTTTGTCATCGAAGAGAAACAAAATTCTGTTGAGCTTAAAGAAAAAGGAATCGATTTAATTACTGCAAGTGGTGAGGACAAGGACTTTTTCGTTGTTCCCGACGTAGGTGTATTGCTCGCAGACATTGACAATACAGGTAAATCGGATAGTGAGAAGATGGAGGCTAAAGAACAGTTAATGAGCGATTATGCCGTTAAAACTGAAAGACTTCACTCTATTCAACAATTGCTGAAAGCCTATACCCTTTTCGAAATTGATATCGAGTATGTGGTCATGGATGGTAAAGTGAAAATTGTAGATGAAAATACAGGCCGTATCATGGATGGCAGAAGATTCTCTGATGGACTTCACCAGGCCTTGGAATCTAAAGAAAATGTGAAGGTGGAAGCAGCTTCTCAAACCATGGCAACAATAACCTTGCAGAACTTTTTTAGAATGTACCATAAATTGAGTGGTATGACCGGAACTGCAGAAACAGAAAGTCAAGAGTTTTGGGATATCTATAAATTAGATGTAGTGGTTATTCCGACGAACAAACCTCTTGCTCGTAAAGATGAGGACGATTTAATTTATCGGACCACAAGAGAAAAATTTAATGGTATAGCGGAAGAAATTCAAAAGTTAACTGAAGCAGGAAGACCAGTTCTGGTAGGTACTACTAATGTGGAGATTTCAGAGCTTATTGGCCGAATGCTCCAAATGAAGGGGATCAAACACCAAGTGTTAAATGCAAAACAACATCAACGAGAAGCGGATATTGTAGCTGAAGCAGGTAGAGCGGGAGCG
>JADHRO010000003.1 GCA_016777395.1 Chitinophagales bacterium
GAACACCAAAGTTAAGTCTTATCCCACCGATAATAAAATTGCAAATGCAATATCTTGTCTGATTCATTAGACAATACCGCAGTTTTACAGGGAAAGAAATGGTTCAAGTAACTACAATAATCCTTAAATTTGTTTTACCAATGAGAACACCCAATTTTAAATATGTTAGAAAGCGAAAAGAATTAGTTGAACTTCTTCAAAATAAAGGAATCCATGATCAGTCAGTGTTAGCTGCTATTGGCAAAATTGAAAGACAACTCTTTATACCGGATAGCGCATTGCACGGCCATGCCTATGAAAATAAAGCATTCCCTATTGGCGCTGAGCAAACGATTTCACATCCTTATACCGTGGCTTTTCAAAGCCAATTACTGCAAGTGGGAAAAGGAGATAAAATTCTTGAAATAGGTACAGGAAGTGGTTACCAAGCTGCTGTACTTGCAGAATTAGGAGCAGATTTGTATACCATCGAGCGACAAAAAGAATTGTACGATAAAACGACACCCCTACTTAAATCACTGGGATACACGCAAGTAAAATATTATTACGGTGATGGGTATAAAGGGAAACAATCTTTTGCCCCATTTGACAAAATAATTGTCACCGCAGCAGCACCTGAAATTCCAGTTGCTTTGCTTGAACAGTTAAGATTAGGCGGTATGCTTGTCATTCCCTTAAACAATAAAAAGGGAAATCAAGATATGCTGCGATTAACAAAAAGTGAACAACAAGAGATACACAAGGAGGTATTTGAAGAATTCTCCTTTGTACCTATGCTCAAAGAAACTAATGAATAATGGTTTTAAGGCTGTTGATTGATTTAAAAAAAGTTGCTAAATATTTTGCGTTCAATTAAGTAGTTTTGTAAAGCACAATGAATACAATGAAAAACATAGTAGAGGAATTACGATGGCGAGGGCTCATTCATGATATGATGCCGGGTACCGAAGAACAGCTGCTCAAGGAATGTACTGCTACATATATTGGATTTGATCCAACTTCAGATAGCCTTCATATTGGCAGCCTAGTGCCAATAATTTTATTAATGCACCTAAAAAACTATGGCCATAAGCCAATTGCTTTAGTAGGAGGAGCAACAGGTATGATTGGAGATCCATCTGGAAAATCAGATGAAAGAAATCTGCTCGATGAAGAAAGCTTAAATCACAATGTAGCTGGGATAAAAAATATTCTTTCCCGATTTTTAGACTTCGACTCCAAAGAAGTAAATGCTCCCCTATTGGTTAATAATTATGACTGGATGAAGGATTTCACCTTTATCGATTTTGCTAGGGATATAGGTAAGCGTGTTACAGTCAACTATATGATGGCGAAAGATTCTGTAAAGAAACGATTGGGCGAAGAAGGAGGTGGCATGTCTTTCACTGAATTCACTTATCAGTTGATTCAAGGATATGATTTCTACCACTTGCACAAAAACTACAATTGTCTGCTCCAAATGGGGGGAAGTGATCAATGGGGTAATATTACCACAGGAACAGAACTTGTGCGACGAATGAATGGTGGCGATGCTAAAGCTTATGCTTTAACTTGCCCGCTAATTACAAAAGCTGATGGTTCAAAGTTTGGAAAGAGCGAAGGAGGGAATGTATGGTTGGACGCAGAGAAGACTTCACCATATCAGTTTTATCAATTTTGGTTAAACACCTCAGATGAAGATGCAGCGAATTACATTAAAATTTTCACTTTCAAATCTCAAGATGAAGTGAAGCAATTGATTGCCGCTCATCAAGAAGCCCCGCATGAAAGACACTTACAAAAAGCATTAGCTGAATCGTTGATGTTGTTGGTTCATAATCAAGAAGCTTTGGACACGGCCATAGTTGCTTCTTCTATTTTGTTTGGAAAGTCCGATGCTGCAGCCTTGAATAAATTGAGTGCAAGAGTTATGCAAGAAGTATTTGATGGTGTTCCTTATTTTGAACTGGATAAAAACAAATTAAAAGATGGGTTAAATCTAGTTGAATTTTTTGCTGAGCATACAGCTATCCTTCAAAGTAATGGAGAAGCTCGAAGAGCAATCAAAGAAAATTCTTTGAGCATCAACAAAGCCAAAGTAAATGAGACGAAAACCATAGATCTAAATGATGTCTTGCTTAATGGTTTTATTCTTGCCCAGCGTGGAAAAAAGAGTTACTTTCTGGTCAAATTAATTTAGGCAGTTAATTAAAAAGCGCTATCAATAGAGACTAAAGTATCTATTCTTACTTAAACATTTACTTGTTGGGGTATCTCTGCCTTCAAGAGATAAATAACAGCCAGGGCAATACAGATGCTTTGATATAAAACTATACCTGTCATTAATATGACCCAAACAGCGCCGAATTCGTAGCTAGATTCTAGAAGATACCAACCCATCATCCCCAGTATTCCTTTGAAAATTTCCAAGAAGGCTGCATATCTTTTTCCATCCATTATTGAAGTATAACTGTATATGGTAAGAAATATAAAAGCACCAATGAATACCGCATGTCCAAATGCGAGTATGGCTATATTATTAAATAAAAACATAGCTGTAATCAGCGTCGATAATAATTGAAAAACACACCAGACTTTTATCCATACAGGTATTAAGGGCATGTACTTTATCTGATCTTGCGGGTTTTCAATAATTTGAATGGGGTATTTTTTTGCTACGTCTTCCGGCCTCCATCCCGTGGGCATAAACCAAATCTTTGCTTTATCTTTCCAGCTTTTGGTTCTGAAAAAGTCCAGCCAAATCCGCCACGCATGTTGAAAATTGATTAAAATAGGGTTCCAGGTAGCTACTGCTTTTTTAACACCATAAACAGGCACTTCCTCTTCGAGTTCTTCTTGAAATGTACCAAACAATTTATCCCAGACAATAAATATTTGAGAAAAATTTCTATCTAAATATAGTTCGTTAATAGCATGATGTACGCGATGATGCGAAGGAGTCACAATAATTTTTTCAAGAATTCCCATTCGATGGATATGCTGAGTATGGTACCAAAATTGGGCAAACAAATGTATGGGAGCGACAATCGCAAAAACTTCAGTGGGAACCCCAAGCAAGGCTAAAGGAAACAAGATGAAAATAGTCAAACTAAATATTTGTGAGATGGATTGTCTAAGCGCACAAGCTAGGTTGTATTCTTCACTACTGTGATGGATCATGTGCCTATTCCAAAAATAATTAACCATATGTTCAAATCGATGGATCCAATACCCTGCAAAGTCCTTTACAACAAAAACAAGCGGGAACATCCACCAAACAACCTTCAAATCAAAAAACGCATAGTTGGTTTCCAACCAAGAATAGGAAATCACAGCAACAATCAAACCGAGGATATCTTTTGTGATATTTGCTATACCACTGCTTAGACTTGAAATCGTATCAGGCAAGTTAGCGGTTATCCTTTTGGTAAGCACCCCATAGACTAATTCAAGCAATATTAAAAGCGCGAAAAACGGTATCCCAAAATTTAAAGCTTTTGCATATGCTTCCATGAGCAGTTAAAGTTAAGGAGATTTTTTTACTCGTGAGCCCTTTACCGATAGTGGACCGACCACCAATAAAAAAGGCGCTCAATGAGCGCCTTTTTTTATTCTACTTTTAATCTATTTCACCTTTATCAACTCGATATCGAAAATTAAATCTGATTTCGCTGGAATTTGAGGTGGTCGACCTCCAGCACCGTATGCTAGAACGTAAGGAATGATAAGCGTGGTTTTTCCACCTTCTTTCATCAATTGTAAGCCTTCAGTCCAACCGCGAATCACTTGACCCAATCCAAATGTGATTGTTTCTCCTCGAGCAATTGAACTATCAAATACCTTTCCATCCATAAATCGTCCTTCGTAATGAACTTCTACCTGATTAGCAGCTGTAGGTTGCACGCCTGTTCCTTCAACGGTATGCACGTAATACAATCCACTTTCCGTTTTTTTAGCATCTGGATAATAATCTTTCAAAAAGTTTTCAAATGCTTTTGCATCCAACTTTTCTTTTTCAGCAAGTTTATTCTTCATTGCTTCTTGAATTTCAGTGAAAACCTTAGGAGCATCAAATTTAGCTGCATCTTTCCCTTCACGGATTATTTTCACAGATACAATGTCGTCATTTTGTCTTGTTTTGCTCACATATTCCATGCCCTCAACCACTTTTCCAAAAACCGTGTGTTTACCGTCAAGCCATGAGGTAGGCGCCAAGGTGATAAAAAATTGGCTCCCATTTGTGCCAGGACCTGCATTGGCCATAGATAAAATACCTGGAGTGTCATGCTTGAGCGAGTCTACAATTTCGTCTGGAAATTGATATCCAGGACCACCCATACCGTTTCCTTGAGGGTCTCCTCCTTGAATCATAAAATCCTGTCCACTTCCTTGGGCTTTACTGATTACTCGGTGCCATTTTAGTCCATCGTAGTAAGGTACACCCAATTCTTTGGCATCATTTTTCATGTCTCCTTCAGCTAACGCCACAAAATTGGCAACCGTCATGGGCACTTGTTCGAAAAATAATTCAACTTTTACAACACCTTGTGTTGTCGTAATTTCTGCAAACATCTTTGATTCTTTTTTGTTACCCTCTGCGCTACATCCAAAGCTAATTATTAGGGCAAGATTTAGTATAATATATTTTAAATTTTTCATTTTTCTATTTTGGTTTGTAAAAAAACTACTCCCCTACTTGAATCAATTCTACATCAAAAATCAGTGTTGAACCAGGGCCAATTAACTCACCAGCCGCTCGGTCACCGTAAGCTAACTCTGAAGGAATAAAAAACCTTGTTTTTCCACCTTCTTTCATTAACTGAAGACCTTCAGTCCAACCAGGTATTACACCATTCAATGGAAAGGTAGCAGGTTCTCCTCTCTCAATAGAACTGTCAAACACAGTTCCATCAATCAAAGTACCGTGATAGTGCACAGTGACATTACTCGTTGCCAATGGACTTGGACCTTCACCTTCTTGAATCACTTCATATTGAAGTCCACTTGCGGTAGTATTTACTCCTTCCTTGGTGGCATTTTCTGCTAAAAACTCCATACCTAGTTGCTTAGCTCCTGCTGCTGCTGATTCACTTTGCTTGGACATATAGTCATTGATTATCATGCCAGCTTCTTCCTGGGACATGGAGGAACTATCCCCTGCGTATATTTCAGTAATAGCTTTGGCCATAGCTAAGGCATTTATAGATTCAAAACCTGATTGCTTCAAATTTTGTCCAATATTCATGCCTAATGCATAGCTCACGCTATCTTCTAAATTACTCAACTCTCCTGAAAACTGAGACCCTGTTGATCCCTCATTACAAGAAAATAAAGCGAAGCTCACTAGAGCCATTACTATTATTCCTTTAGCTAATCTGTTCATTATTTTTTAATTTTAATTAAGCTGCAAATATAGCAAAATGCGCCTTAAAAAAAATGAATGAAGTTTAACGAATGTTAAATTCTTCTAGATACTGAAGTAAGTCTCTTTCTGTATCCTCTAAATTTTTGAAAGATATTCCACCTGCAGCATTACGATGTCCTCCACCACTAAAATATTTTTTAGCAAAAACACTAATATCTATAGCCCGCTTCGATCTAAAGCTCATTTTTACTTTACCCTCATCTTCTTTCATCAAAATAGAAACATCTATGTCGGCGATCTTCATCGGCTCATTAACCAAACCCTCGGTGCCACCAGTTTGCACATTATATTGACGCATGTCTCCTTGACTGAGCGCTAAATAAGCAATTTTCTTATCCTTTAAAATTTTCAATCTCTCCGACACACAAAATCCAAAAAACTGCAAGCGTTGCTTGTCAAAACTATTATTGATATGATTATGTACAACATCCGCTTCCACTCCAGCTTCTATCAATTGGGCAGCTTGTATATGTACTTTAGGTGTCGTAGCGGAAAACTGAAAATTACCTGTATCTGTTAGCAAGCCTGTATAAATGCAATATGCCATATCGCTAGTAAGTTGAATATTATCGCCAGAATAAGCGCTTATGAAATCTAAAACCAACTCACAGGTTGAGCTTGCGCCAACTACAGATAGGTTAAGGTCGGGCCAAGTTGGTTCTCCAATATGATGATCAATCAAGACCTTATAAGCACTTGATGCATCAATTGAATCTTGCATTTTTGCTGTTCGATTGGTTTCATTATAATCTAAACCAAATATCAAATCTGCTTGCTGAATAAGTTCTTTGGCTTTCTCAGAATCTTGATCAAACACAATTATCGATTCACTACCTTCCAACCACATCAAAAATTTAGGAAAGGCATTGGGCACGACAACTTGCGCTTTTATATTTTGTTGCTTAAGAAAGTGATACAAACCCAAACTACTTCCGATAGCATCACCATCTGGACTGACATGCGTGGTTATCACAATAGATTTTGTGTTTGTTATTCTAGATTTTAAATCCGCAATTGCTTTTATCATAAGACAAAGTTAAAGTTTATCTATTAAAATGAATTGAATAAACTTATCTTTGCGCAAGTTTTAAAATTTAACCTACTAAATAATTAATAATGTCACATAGAACGTTTACCATGATTAAACCTGACGCTACAGCAAATGGGCATGCAGGAGCTATTTTAGATCAAATTTTAAAAAGTGGATTCAAGGTTGTTGCCTTAAAATACACCCAGTTAACTCTAGCGCAAGCTCAGGACTTTTACGCTATTCATGCAGAAAGACCATTTTATGGTGAATTGGTCGACTTTATGACTGAAGGACCAATTTATGCAGCTATCTTGGAAAAAGACAATGCAGTCCTTGACTTTAGAAAAGTAATTGGTGCTACTAATCCTGCGGATGCAGAAGAAGGAACCATTCGCAAACGTTTTGCAGAAAATATTGGTCGCAACGCTGTCCACGGCAGTGACAGTGATGAAAATGCAGCTATAGAAGGAAGCTTCTTCTTTAGTAACTTAGAAAGATTCTAAGGCGCAGAAAACGAATCAAAAAGACCCCTAAAATAATTCTTCGGGGTTTTTTTATGCCTCTGGTAATTCTAAAGCGTATCCACAAGAATTTTATTATGATAAAACCATCATTTATCTTTTTTTTACTGACCTTACTAGGCTTAAATGCATGTAAAAAATCTTGCTCATGTGAGGCCTTGGTATACGAAAGTAATATACAAAACAATTATACTTGGACAGAAACAAGCAAGGAGAGCAGTGAGCTGTGCGAAGAAATTACGATGCCAAGCTCCTTTTTAGACAGTAGCGGAAACATTAGCTATGTGAGAACTGAAATTGAATGTGAATAGTCCTTTTTAATCTATCGATTACATACGCCTATTCAGATATAGACACTGGTGGAGCTGCATCTTACCAGATTGTGACATAAATATATATAATTACCTATATTTGAAATAAAAACATGCTAGACTTGATTTCGATGGGAGGGCCTCAAATAATATCAATATCCCTTATTTTTTCCGTATTCCTTATCCTAATTCCATGGTGGAAAATTTATAAGAAATCCAATCAACCCGGGTGGAGTATCTTCATACCCATATACAGTACCATCGTTTTTTTGAGAATTATTAATAAACCGTGGTATTGGTTTATTCTTTTTTGTATTCCATTAATCAATTTAATCTTTCTAGTTTGGAGCACAGCTCTGCTATCCAAGAAGTTTGGAAAAGATTTAGGATTTACGATAGGATTATTACTCTTACCCTTTATATTTCTGCCTATACTTGGATATGGAAGTTCAAAATACGAGTCTTCGTAGTTAGGTATTATTGCATGCTTCAGACTACTCGACAGTAACCGATTTAGCTAGGTTTCTTGGTTGATCTACATTGCAACCGCGCATAAGAGCTACGTGGTATGAAAGCAATTGAAGGGGAATACTACTTATCAATGGAGATAATTCCTCTGGGCAATCTGGAATCTCGATCCATCGATCCGCCATTTCCTTCACCGCGACATCTCCCTTAGTCACAATAGCAAACACTTTACCCTTTCTTGCTTTAACTTCTTGGATATTGCTTATCATTTTTTCATATTGCGCATTTTTCGTGGCCAATACGACCACCGGCATATTCTCATCAATTAATGCTATGGGACCATGCTTCATTTCCGCTGCAGGGTATCCTTCTGCATGGATATAAGAAATCTCTTTCAATTTAAGTGCTCCCTCAAGCGCCACTGGAAAATTATAGCCTCTACCCAGATAGAGTGCATTTTCTGAATCCGCGATTATTCGAGCCATCTTTTCTACCTCTACATCAGTTTTCAATGCCTCCTCAACTTTACTTGGTATTGCTTCTAATTCAACAAGATATCTAGCCAATTTTGCCTGATTAATCGTGCCTTTAGTATACCCCAACCACAAAGCCATTTGAGTCAGCACGGTAACTTGAGCGGTAAAGGCTTTGGTAGAAGCTACACCAATCTCTGGACCCGCGTGGGTATATGCTCCGGCGTGCGTAGCACGAGGTATTGAAGATCCAACTACATTACAAACACCAAGAACAGTTGCTCCTTTTTGCTTAGCCAATTCGATAGCAGCTAAAGTATCTGCTGTCTCTCCCGATTGGGAAATTGCGATAACTACATCTCCTTGATTGATTACAGGATTTCTGTACCTAAATTCAGAAGCATATTCTACTTCCACTGGCACTCTTGCTATATCCTCAAACAAATACTCCGCCACTAAGGCTGCATGCCAAGAAGTCCCACAAGCAGTAAAAATAATTCGATTAGCTTGGGTTAAGATATTTTTATATTCCAACATTCCCCCCAGGTAAATATCTCCACGTTTGCTATCTATACGCCCTCGCATGCTGTCATAAATAGATCGAGGTTGCTCGTAAATTTCTTTGAGCATGAAGTGCTCATACCCGCCCTTCTCCAACGTCTCGAGTTTCATTTCAAGCTCTTGAACATATGGAGTCTTTTCTTGATTAGCGATGGTTTTTATACTCAGTCCGTCTTTGAGATCAATCAATACCACTTCTTCATCATCAACATAAACGACATTGTTGGTATATTCGATGATTGGGGTTGCATCAGAAGCAACAAAAAATTCGTCCTTGCCCATCCCTATAACCAAAGGACTCCCTTTTCGTGCCGCAATTAACTGCTGAGGATTATCTTCTGAAAGCACAACAATAGCATAAGCTCCAGTCACCTCATTTAGCGCTACACGCACTGCATCAAAAAGCGAAAGTTTAGTATTCTTTTGAACCTCTTCAATAAGATGGACCAAAACTTCAGTATCTGTTTCTGAATGAAACTCATAACCTCTTTTAACTAGCTCCTCCTTTAAAACCGCATAATTTTCAATGATACCATTGTGAATCAATGCAATTTTATTATCTGAGGAGAAATGTGGATGTGCATTAACTTCATTAGGTTCTCCATGAGTTGCCCATCGAGTATGCCCTATACCAATATTACCCGAAGTATCGTATTTACTTGCATAGTCCTTTAGTTCTTGAACCTTTCCCGACTTTTTAAATACTTTAATCTCAGATTGAAGCAAGGCAACACCTGCACTATCATAGCCTCTATATTCTAATCGTTCAAGACCTTTAATTAAAATAGGATAGGCTTCTCGACTACCGATATATGCAACAATACCACACATATTATGTATTTAGGGTTTAGTGTAAAGGATTTCTAAGGTCAGTGGGAAGATCGGGTGATTACCGCCGCCTAACTTAACGCGGTTCCCATTATTATAATTAACAACTTCCAAATTTAAAAAGCTTATGTCCGTTTCTCCATTCACATAACGTTGTATGAATCGAGGAATATTATAGCTAAACGTAAAAGTCGCATTTCCGTTAACATCAATAAGCTCAGGTGTTCCTCCATAGGCTGTTGGATTGCTCGTAGAATAATCACTCAAAAAGTATTGAATAGAATCAGTTGCTTTACCACCAGTAAGCAGAAGAAATTCAGGATTTTCATAATCTGTATTAATCGGGTCACCATAATCCGATTGAAAAAAAGAAAGCTTAGCTTGATTGATAATCATCCCCTCCAAAACGCTTAAATCAGGAAGATTAACGATACTTTTCGAAACTTGAAGTCCTCCAATCAACAAGGTTTCGTCATTGTTACTTAAGTCATTAAGTTGAACTTCCAACTCACTTCCAAAAGCATCGTTTTGATATTTGTTAATTCGCAAGGCTTGTGACCCAACATTGAAGGTGTATAAGCTATCTTCAGGAGAGTCACTGTTAAAATACAGTAACAAACTGGTGGCATCACTTGTCAATTCCAAATCAAACAAACCATCACCCCCCGAACTTGATTCTACAGTAACGTACAAACCATTTAAATAGCTCAAGAAATCATCGTTATTTTCTGTTGAAGTGCTTCCAAACAAATTCAACAACTCATTACCAAAGGTATTGGTCAAAGGAATTCTCAAAGTAGAATCCTCATCAAAAACAAAACCTACTAAACCTCCTACTAAATTTACATCGGTACTTAAATCGACACTGGAAGTATAATTTGCGGCAGCGTCCAAAGCCTCCGATAATCGATATACTTCAAAATCTATACTGTTATTTAATGGTCCGAAAGTATCCTCAATGTCTAAAACCAAAACTGCTGAATCTAAACTTGGATTAGTCCCTGGCTCAAAACCTGTGGTACTTAATCTCAATTGCGTATAAAAAGATGCTATACTTTCTCCAAAACGAGCGTCAACTAGTCGCCCTAAAGCGACGTCTCCCTCATTTAAAGCATTCTTTGGATCATCTGCAATGGTGTATGCCGTTAATGCAAGACTATCTAAAGTATTGAGATTTCCTCCCACTGCATCGCCGGTTAAACCGGGATCTTTCTCACAAGAAACAAAAAAGATTAAAACGAAAAAAAATACAAACTTATTCATCTTGGCTTGTCGCAAGGTCTTTAATAAATTTAGCATAATCTATCAAAATATCGTTTTCGCTATTGTAAGGCAATTTAGGTAAGTCTAGCGCTTCAAACTTGGCCAACACATCGTCCTCGACATCATCACTTCCGAGAGTTACGGCATCCGCATAATGCAAACCACCCAGATTTAAATCATTTTCTGTACTCTCACCAAATGGAGCCAACATGTCCGCTTCAATATCTGTATTTCTGGTAACAAAATCTGCAAAATTTTCACTAATGACACCATCAAAACTTTCTTCTTGATAGGCTGTGAAAACCACTTTACTATTTTCGAAAATCGGTTCAGTTTTATATTGAGTTTTCAACAACAAAGGCATCAAACTCGTCATCCAACCATGACAGTGAATAACATCTGGAGCCCATCCAAATTTTCTCACAATATCTATTGCTCCGAGGCCAAAGAACATCATACGATCTGCATTATCTTCAAAGTTCTTCCCTTTCTTATCTTGGAACATTTCTTTGCGTTTGAAATAATCATCATTATCCAAAAAATACACTTGTAATCTTGCACCAGGTAAGGAAGCTACTTTTATGATTAAGGGGTAATCCTCATCGTTAACCACCACGTTAATCCCACTCAAGCGCACCACTTCATGCAAACGATGTCTACGCTCATTTATACTGCCAAATCTTGGCATGAGTACTCGAATCTCTAAATTCTGCTCTTGTAATTTAGTAGGTAATCCAGAAACGATACTTGAAATATCTGTTAAATCGATATAAGGTTTCATTTCTTGCGTAATAATTAATACTCTTTTCTTACTCATATTTAAACGGGGAGTTTGTTTAGGCAGGGCATTGGCCCTTCTTAGGCATTTAAAATTTGAACTGTAAAGATACAAAATTATGCGCTAAATCTCCCCCCTTCAACCAAAAATCAAAAGGCTTTAACCTTTTTTGGCATATACTCACCCGCTTACCAATTGCACGCATTAGGTGTTTTTATAAATGAATCAATTTATATCATGCAAGATGAAAACAGGTGCGAGAGTTAAAAGGAGTATATCTGCTTTGAAAGAATTGTTCTATCCAAAAATTTGCCCTTGTTGCGGAGATCATATTCAAAACCAGCAATCGGTTATATGCTTAAGCTGTTTGATTTTTTTACCCTACACCAATTTTCACCAGCTTAAGATTAATCCTTTGCACAAAAAGTTTTGGGGTAGAATGGAAATACAACACGCGGATAGCTTATTATTTATGGAAAAATGCTCCAAGACACAAGAATTAATGTATTTGCTAAAATATAGTCATCGTCAAGATATTGGCACTTTTTTAAGCGAGCAAACTATACAAAGATACCATAACCACTCCTTCCCATCTACTATCCAAGCTATCGTAATTGTGCCGCTGCATCCGCGCAAGGAAAAACAAAGAGGCTATAACCAATGCCATACTTTCGCTCAGCATTTAAGTGTTTCATGGCAAGTACCTTATTTAAAAAACGCCCTCTCGCGCATCAGCCATAGTAATTCTCAAACTGGAAACACACGAATGGAGCGCTGGGAAAATGTAGCAAATATTTTCACTTTAGCAAAAAAGGACGCAATCCAAAACAAACATATTCTGCTTATTGATGATGTGCTTACTACTGGCGCTACTCTCGAAGCCTGTGGCCAACAGATACTAAAACTAACAGGCACAAAATTGAGCATTCTCACCATGGCTTGCAAAGTTTAAAACACAAACCGACGCAATAAAAAAACAATAATTCAGTTTTTAAAATTACATTTGTCTCTCGTGAAAAACATCATTTTTTACATCAGTGTTTTATCTATTCTTCTTTTTTCTTGTAAAAAAGATAGCTTCTATGGTGGTCAAGGCCAAATACTTACTTTTTCCAACGATACCCTAACTTTTGATACCGTTTTCACTACCGTAGGATCTGTTACTCGATATTTAAGAGTGGAAAATCCGCTAAAAGAAGCCATAAAAATTGATGAAATTAGCTTAGCTGGACTTAATGGTAACCAATTCCGAATAAATGTAGATGGCACTCCAGGAACAAGTATTCAAGATGTGGAAATCCCTGCTCAAGATTATGTGTACATATTTGCGGAAGTAACTGTCGACCCCAACAATCAGAACAACCCCTTTGTCCTTCTAGATGAAATCAGCTATAGCTATAACGGTGTTCAACAAAAGTCTTACCTAAGAGCTTGGGGCCAAAATGCATATTTTCATTTCGGTGAAATAATAGAAGGGGATTCTATTTGGCAAAACGACAAGCCGCATGTGGTCGTACGAACCGACACATTTCCCGGAGTAGGCGTGGAGGCTTTTGGCTCTTTGACTATCTTACCTGGATGTGAAGTCTACTTTAATCAAGGCAGTGCGATTTTTAGTGACGGGCCAGTTATTATTGGTACTTCGGGATGTCAAGATTCAGTCACCCTCCAAACTGATCGAGTGGAAGATTTGCCTAATGGACTTGAATTTGCCACAACACCCGGATTATGGTTAGGTGTTATTTTGAGAAATGGTGCCACCGGAAGTTTCAATAATGTGCGTATTAAGAATGCCACCTATGGGATCGCTGGCAGGTGGATATTTGATGACTTTACAGATTTTTCAGTTAGCAATCAACCAATCATCGACTTAGATAAAGTTCAAATTCTTCACGCTTCCAACAGCAGTATTTTTTGCCTTAACAGTCAGCTTACCGCAAGCAATTGCTTGTTTAATGATGCCAACAAGAGTTTAGCAACACTTGCAATGGGAGGAAGTTATCAATTTGAGAACTGCACATTTAGTGGTACAGGACAAAATGAGGCGGTGGCGCTCTCTAATTTTGCGAGCAATGGCATTCAAGGCAGTTATGGAGACCTTCAGCAAGCTAACTTTTCCAATTGCATTATTTATGGAGGAAAAAGTAATGAAATTCTACTCAATAATGAAAATGCAGCCGCATTTAATTTCCTGTTTGAAAACTGTCTATTGCGCACCACCTTAGATACGGATACTTCAACCTACATCAATTGCATCACGGACATGGGGCCTTCATTTGATTTTACCGCAGATAATCCTTTTTCTCTATCTATCAATTCGCCTTGTATTGGAGCTGGTCTTGCGAATGGATTGACTGATGATTTATATTGTCAAGCTCATAATTCTCCCAAAGATATCGGTGCTGTTGCCTATCAAAATTAATGCGCCAAATTTTGAATTTCTTGCTAACTTTATAATGTTATGCTCAAGCAAATAACAAGCTTATTTTATTCTTTCCCATTTCGACTCTTACTCAATCATTTAAAAGAGAATTTTGTATTGATCCTAGGTTGGTTAATTATACTCTTAATTATCTTGGGCAAATTGGGCGATAGCTATGGCGTGCCAATACTTTTCTTAAACCCAGAATATCTTGGTGTAGTTGGGTACTTCAGTTTTCAACTTGTAGGCTTTTGTCTTGGTGCATTTTACATTACCTGGAATATAGTTAGTTATCTTTTATACAGTTACCGTTATCCCTTCATAGCAAGCTTAAAGTGGCCATTTGCTATGTTCACTTTCAATAATAGTATCATACCATTCTACTTTATACTGATTTATATCTACAAGATTATTAGCTATCAATACCTAGAAATGGGGAAAGATAAATTACAAATATTTTGGATGCTGCTGGGTTTATTATTCGGATTCATTTTAGTATTACTTATTGTCAGCGTTTATTTCCACCTTACGAATAAAAATGTACACGAGTATCTAGGTCCAGAAGAAGAGCACATCAATAAAAATGAGCATTGGGAGCACCTAGAAGGACAGGGCAGGGCAGCTAGAGTAGATTATTATTTAAGTCGTAAATTTCGTTTTCGTCATATTCGTGGGGTTACTCATTACCATGACAACATCCTCAAAAGAGTCTTCCATCAACACCACCTCAATGCATTTATTATTATATTTATAAATGCTGCTATTCTCGTCCTAATTGGGATTGTAATCGATAAACCACTATTTGAAATTCCCGCAGCAGGTGCGATATTTTTATTTTGTGGCTTAATAATATCCCTTGCAGGATTGATCTATTATTGGGGAGGAAAATGGGGGTCAGTTCTGGTAATTTTAATCGTCATACTCCTCAATACTTTTTCACAGTTTGAATGGCTTCAAACAGATAGTCAAGCCTATGGACTTGATTATACAACCGAGCAAGAATATTCATTGTCCGTGCTCGACTCCTTATCGCAACCAGAAAAAGTTGAGGAAGACAGATTAAGCACCTTAGAAATATTAAATAATTGGAAGATAAAAAACAAAGAGGGGCAATCTTATTATCACAAACCTAAACTATGTATTGTTTTGGCATCAGGTGGTGGAAGCAGAGCTGCTGCATATGCTATGAAGGTGGTGCAGACCTTGGATAGCTTGAGCAATGGGGCTTTAATGGAGCATACAATTCTAATGACAGGCGCTTCAGGTGGGATGATGGGATTAGCGTATTACAGGGAGTTATATTTAAGAAAGCAGTTTGGCCTGATAGATAATTTGTCTAGTAAGGAATACCTAGATAACATTAGTGGCGATCTAATTAATAAGATTACCACGACCATTGTATCTCATGATATATTTTTTGGTTTAAAGCAGTATAGCTATAATGAGAAGATATACCCTTTCGATAGAGGAACCGCTTTTGAAATAGCGCTAAACACCTATACTGAGGACTTTTTGAATAAGCCTATCTCAGCCTATAAAGATTTTGAAAGAGAATCGATTATTCCCTTGATGTTTATAAACACGACCAATGTTGCCGATATGAGAAAGCTTATCATTAGCCCGCAAGCTATATCCTATATGATGCGGGGATACTCTCAAGATGACCCTTCAAATTCCAATTTTTATGAGCTCGATGCCATAGATTTTGGTGCATTTTTTGCGAATAATTCACCAGAGGATTTACGCATGATTTCGGCCTTAAGAATGAATGCGACTTATCCATTAATATTGCCGAATGTATCCCTTCCTAGCCAACCTAAAATGGATGTATTTGATGCCGGAATTCGAGACAACTTTGGCATAGAAAATACGGTGAGATTCCTCAATGTTTTTCAAGATTGGATTGAAAATAATACGAGTGGCGTCGTTATCGTACAAATTAGAGGAACCTTAAAAAACAATCCTGTAGAAGATTTTGAGTACGAGACATTTTCATCTAAACTGACATCCTCCTTTGGGAGTATTGGAAGCAACATTACCAATTCTCAAGATTATTTGCAAGATTACATGATACAAGGATTAGATGATGCTTTAAAAAACAAAATAGATATTGTCAGCTTTGAATATTCCCCTGCTGAAAATGAGAAAAGAGTAAGTATGAGCCTAAGACTTTCTGAAAATGAAAAAATGAAGGTGAGTCAATCGGCTTTAAGCAATGAAAATACAGCAAAGTATGAGCAGGTTATTAAACTATTAGAATAAGCCTTAGCTACTTCCCTCTCCCTCTTAGTAAGGTAACAATAGTGTATAAAAACACCTTAAAATCTAGTCCCAAAGACCGTTTTTCAATATATATAATATCGTATTTTAATCGTTCAATCATTTCCTCTACATTTTGAGCATAGCCATATTTAACCATTCCCAAAGAAGTAAGGCCAGGTTTGACTCGCTGTAGGTGTTTTACTTGAGGGGCAATTTCGCTCATTTCTTGAATAAAGTGTTCCCGTTCTGGGCGAGGGCCAATAAGACTCATCTCCCCTTTTAATACATTCCAAAACTGAGGCAATTCATCTATTCTCCATTTCCGCATCACTTTACCTAAAGGAGTTATGCGTTCATCATGATCTGATGACAAAGCAGGGCCATTGGGCTCTGCATTATCGCTCATAGACCTAAACTTATACAATCTAAATGGCATTCCACCTAGGCCTACTCTTCGCTGAAAGTATATAATACTTCCACCATCACTTGCTTTAATAAGCACAGCAACTAAAAAGAATATTGGAATAAGTAAAACAATGGCAAGCATAGCAACCGATGCATCTAATATTCTTTTAGTATGCTGCTGCCATGGTTGCATAGCATCAGGATAAATATCAATTAGCGGCGCACCGACCACCTCACTCATGCTTACTGAACCAGAAAGTATATCGTATAAATCTGGAATTATTCGAATAAATACCTTGCGTAAGGACAGACTGATAATAATTCGATTAATAAAAGTATGCTCCTTTTGTTCAACTGCAATAATAACATCCTCAATATTCAGTTCTTCACAGATTGCCTCCAGTTGATTGACATTTCCCAACACAGGTAACTCTTCTCTTAATTGTTTGCTTTTATCATCAAGCACGACTAAACCCTTGATATTATAACCGTAAACCTGAGGATTCGTTTTGAATTCTTCAAAAAACTGATACGCCTTAAATGAGCTCCCTACAATGATCGCATTTACCAAAATTTCACCCTTTGCCATTCTATCTTTAATAATCGTAAGCATAATGACCCTGCTTATAACTGTCAAAGAAAAATGGACAATTAACAAAAAAGAAAATGTAGCATAGTACTTTGTATAGATAGTTACATTATCATCGAGTAATAAGATAAAAAATATAGCTAAAACACCCAATAATGACTGCCAAAAGGTTCTAAAAATAGTTTTCAACCTCGATTGCCGATAGGATTTGTAGTACTGCCCAGTAAAGCTGTACCAAAGCACCCAAGCAAGAGGCAAGAGTAGCAAGCCTAAGTTGAAATTTTTATCACTCAATAACTGAGTGAATTCGAAGGTATAATTGTCTACATAACTCCTTCTAAAAATGAAGAAAATTAACCAAGCTACCCAAGCGGCTAACCAATCTAAAACTTTAAAAAAAGCACTATTGACATTCCCTTTTCTTGACATTATATGACGACAATTTTAAAATTATCTATATACAAATTCGATTCATCAATACCTTCCAATTTTTCCACCTCAATGAAAAAATTAAAACTTTCAGCAGATAAGGAATTTACCAAGTTCGATATGTCGTAGTATATTTTATACCAATCTTCTGATGCAAAAATTCTATCTATATAACCCGATTGACCAACCACACCTCCTTGCAAAGTTTCAATCCCCAATCCAAAATCGACATCTCCCTTGTATTCCATTTCAATATATACCCTTTTAAGCGGGGTGATGTCAACTGGCGAACTAGTTACCCCTCTAACCAGCGTATTCGTATTGTCAAGTTCTATCCACAAAGCCCGACCTTCAATATTATTCGTATCCCCTAAAGAAGTGCGATTTAAGACTCCGAAGATATTGCCATTTTCAAAATCTTCATTTAAGGGAAATTCCGTTTCATCATAATACTCAAAAACCGGATTAATAACAACCGTTTCTGCTGGATTCAAAACTACTGTGGTCTTGTAAGGCTGGTATGCTGGATAAATTTCTCTGTTGAAATAATCCCCCTTCATAAAAACACCTGCATTCAAAATCACCTGTCGCTCTCCGCTCACTAGAACAGGAGCTAGCACAGGCATCTCATATGGCCCCACATTTTCCCCTTCACTTTCAATCCATAGGGTGCTTATCAATTGAGAAGAAGAGCCTTGACCTACCTTAGCATTTACCCGAATCGAATCAATTTGTATATACGCTGGAATCCCAGAATTAGGTCCCTTAGAACATGCCGTAATTAGCACTAGGCTGATTACTAAAATAAACTGTCTTTTAAATGAAATCATAGCGCATTCTTGTCTTACTGAACGACAAAAATAATTAAATAATATTCAGTCGCTGAATTTTATCTAAAACTCCATAAGCAACCTCCATGGCTTTAAGACCATCCATTGCCGTAACCTCCGTTTCTTTATTCTGGTAGATACTGTTAGCAAAGGACTCTAGCTCCATTTTAATCGAATTGACAGGGATGATTTCTGGCGTATCAAAATGGATATACTTCTTTTGTTTATTTTCTCCAAGGTCTAGCTCAAAAGTATTTATATCACTAGGCTGCTCGTTGTATAGTTTGAATATCTCCGTTTTCTTTTCCAAGAAATCAATACTCACATATGAATCACGCTGAAAAATTCTTGTTTTGCGCATATTTTTTACAGACAATCTGCTGGCCGTAACATTAGCAACACAGCCATTATCAAATTCAATACGCGCGTTTGCGATATCTGGTGAGTCACTAATAATTGGGACACCTGAAGCATGAATGTTTTTTACATTCGTATTGACCAATTTGAGAATAATATCAATATCATGAATCATTAAATCATGAATAACCGAGACATCCGTTCCTCTGGGGTTAAATTGCGCTAATCGGTGGGTCTCAATAAACATGGGATCAAAAGCATAGTCTTTAACCGCTAAAAATGCTGGATTAAATCGTTCCACATGTCCAATTTGTGCTTTTACATTTGCTTCTTTGATTAATTCAACAAGTTGAAATGCCTCTTCCAATGTTGATGTCATCGGTTTCTCAATGAATACGTGCTTGGTATTTTTTAAAACCATACGCGCGCACTCAAAATGAGAAATGGTGGATGTAACAATATCTATAGCATCACAAGAATGAATCAGTTCTTCTAGGTCTGTGAAGCGTTTCACTTGAAGTTTTTCCTCAGCCTTTTGAGCATTACTATCATTGGGGTCATAGAACCCCACTAATTCAAGCACATCAATTTCATTGATAAGCTTCATATGGATTTTCCCTAAATGTCCTGCACCAAGTACACCTATTTTTAGCATTACATGTATTTAAGCGAGATTAACTCTATAACATTCAAAGCACTAAAATAAGTGACTAGCTTTAGGAAAAAGCGTAATCCAACATAATGGTTTCCAACCTCATTTGTTAAGTGAGTATTAATTTGTACAATATCAATTTAAGCTAATATTGATTCTAAAACCTTTAGACTTTTAATTCCTCTAAAATTTTCGATGTGAAAGGTGTAGTAATTAAGCATAATGTTTAGGACTTCTTTTCGCTCTTCTTTATTCAATTTTAGTCCCTCCTCATGCAGTAATTGATTCCACAAAATAGACTGACTATCAGAGAGGATAAAAGGATTTGATGACGAAAAAGCGGTAAACTCACCCTCTTTTAAACTAAATCTTGCTTGTGTTTGGGTTCTTTGTCCACGGGGATAAATCCCTAAATATTTCATAAACTCTAGTAAAAAATACAAATGGAAATTCACCTCAAATTCATTATTGTCAAAATTAATCAGGGAATTAGAGATAAAAGAATACAATTGATTATCTTCTTTATCCTCATGCACACAGTTTGATAGAACTTCTATTAAAAACATTAAGACACAAGATTTACGAATATCATCCATGACAGACGTATAGATATATGTACTTTTATACTCCCTCAAAGATTGAAAACTCTTGTGATCTTGGTAATACATAATCAGATCGAGCAGCATTCCTGATTGGAAATTTGCTGCTTTCCCATTCGCCTTAACGCTTCTCACCCCTTTTATCATAAAGGTCTGTAAGCCATGTGATTCCGTTAATATTTTAACGATTAAGCTTGTCTCTTGAAACTTGATACTCTTGAAAACAATCCCTTTGGTGGCAACTAGCATCCTGCAAAAATACAGATTATGTAGTTCTAAAATGAGCTATTTATCACTCTTGAAAAAGAAAAAATATCGGAAAGGATAGCAAAGTGTATGAACTAAAAAGAATTTTTACTTCAAAAATCAATCGGATGAGCATTAAAGCAACAGGCTTATACCACTGCAGATAAGATATAAGGTATTATTGACTAAACAGCTCTTGCTAAAAAAAGTCATCGTGAGGCTGCAAGGCATCGCAACAATTAGAAAACTCCCCGAGCTATCGCCGCAGTATTTTCACTTCTACTCATCGTATAATAATGGATACATGGTACATCGGCATTCTTCAACTCTTTACTTTGTTGGATTGCCCATTCTATTCCTACCTGCTTAACCCCTCTGTTATCCTTACACTTATCTACTTCCTTTTGCAATTCTTCCGGAATGTCAATGTGAAACATACTTGGCAAGACATTTAAATGGTTCTTTGTTGCTATGGGTTTCAAGCCCGGAATAACAGGAACATTAATTCCAAATTTTCTACATTTATTCACAAATTCAAAATATTTTTTATTGTCAAAAAACATCTGAGTTACAATATAATCCGCCCCGGCATCTACCTTTGCTTTAAGGTATTTTAAATCACTATTTAAATTTGGAGCCTCAAAGTGTTTTTCTGGATAGCCAGCAACGCCTGAACAAAAATTTGTGTGAAAATCCGAGATGGTTTCCTCGTGTAAAAATTGTCCTTTATTCATTTTATGGACTTGATCGACTAAATCAACTGCATAAATATTTCTATTTATACGATCTTGGATGTGATACTCGGACTTGCCGATCTCATCTCCCTTGATGATTAATACATTCTCTATACCCAAATAATAAAGAGAAAAAAGAGCATCTTCTGTCTCTTCTTTCGTAAACCCTCCACAAATTAAGTGTGGAACGGCCTCCACCTTGTATTTATTCATAATTGCAGCGCAAATACCAACGGTTCCCGGTCTTTTTCGTACCGGTATTTGACGCAATGTACCATCCAAATTTTTTCGATAAGTAATTTCCTCTCGGTGATAAGTGACGTCAACAAATGGAGGTTTAAACTCCATTAAAGGGTCCAGCACCTTATATAAATCATTAATATTTTTGCCTTTCATTGGTGGAAGTACCTCCAAAGAAAACAAGGTTTTTTTAGTCTGATTGATTAAATCAATTACTTTCATAGTGCAAATTTACATCTTGTTCATTTCAAAATCAATTTTTTGAGTAATTTCACGTAAAATTGATGAGTAAACTTTGACTATAAGCCACACTCCCTCCTAGTAATATGTCGAATATTAAAAAAATAGCAAGTCAGAAAATCCTTATTCTTGATGGTGCAATGGGTACTATGATTCAGCGGCATCCATTGACTGAAGAAGATTTTCGAGGTGAAAGATTCAAAAATCACACCTTGTCATTGAAAGGAAATAACGATTTATTATCGATTTCACAGCCATCAATCATAAAAGATATTCATCGACAATATCTTGATGCTGGAGCGGACATCATCGAAACGAATACCTTTAGTGGAACTACAATTGCACAAGAGGACTATGGATTAACCGCTGATGATGTATACGAAATCAATTTTCAATCTGCAAAAATCGCAAAAGAAGTTGCTCGCGAGTTTAAAGACAAATTTGTTGCAGGAAGTATTGGCCCAACCAATAGAACGGCCTCATTATCACCAGATGTGAATAATCCAGGATATCGAGCTGTAACTTTTGATGAATTAAAAGATGCCTATAAATTTCAGGTGAAAGGACTTATTGACGGAGGAGTAGATGTCTTATTGGTAGAAACAGTTTTTGATACACTCAATGCAAAAGCTGCTCTTTTTGCCATTCAGGAGTATTATTTAGAATACAATATTAGCTTGCCAATTATGATTTCTGGTACAATTACAGATGCAAGTGGAAGGACATTAAGCGGTCAAACTACTGAAGCTTTTTTAATTTCTATTCAGCATGCACCACTATTCAGCGTTGGACTCAACTGTGCCTTAGGTGCAAAGCAGCTGCGACCTTATCTGCAAGTATTAGCCGATAAATCTTCTTTTGGCGTTAGCGCACATCCAAATGCCGGTTTACCTAATGAATTTGGTGAGTACGATGAAAGTCCTCAGGACATGGCAGGGCAAATTGAAGTATTCTTGGAAGAAGGCTTACTTAATATAGTTGGTGGTTGTTGTGGTACTACTCCAGATCATATCCAAGCTATAGCAAATACTGCCTCGAAATATAGCCCTCGAATCTTGAAAGAAAATGCCTAAATTTTAAGTAGATTTCTGGACTCTATCCAAGCTTCACTTTTGTCCTCTAAGCGAATTTTTGTCCAATCATCAACACTGTCTAGCAATTCTACTTTAAGGCCTTCATATGCTATCCTTAGCTCTTGATCTGATGCATTTGGCCCGGTCCTTAACTGCGCTTCTTCACTAATGATAATGGCATCGTGATAAGCAATTTGAAGCTTGTTATTTTGAACCGCTAAAAAAACATGCGCTAAGCATAGCAAGGTGGTCAGCCATGCAAAAGCACTAAAAATGGTTTTTTTTATCAATCGGTTCAAGACAAAAAAACCTATACCCAACCAAGCAAAGCACACGGCCCAAATAGCCCAAGAATTCGTAGACTGATAAGTAAGTAATTGTTGCCACCACTGAACAAAAATCAACTTAGGTAAGGGTTCTATTTGATGGTTACTTTTTAAATATGCCAATTGTAAATTATGTTTGGCTTTGGGGTTGGTGGGATCCAATTTTAGTGCTTTTTCAAAATATAAAATACTCAAACCCAGTTCATCCATCCGATAATATGCATTCGCCATATTAAAGTATACCTCCACCAGATTAGTGCTAGTTTCTAAAATCACTGCATACTTAGAAATAGCTTCGTTATAATTACCTCCTTCATAAGCTATATTAGCTTCGCTAAAGAGTTTTTCTGAAGCTAAAACACTTCCCGCATTAAGCAAGAGAATTAGGATGATATGTTTAAGTAATTTCACTTTCTATATTTACAATCCAAGTGATAGCCGTGTCATAGTCTTCTTGCATTTTACCAAAAGATTGAGGACTATATAAAGCTTCTTCTGCGTTATTCAATACCTGTTTAAACTGTTCGCCCAAGTGCGCACTTATATCTTTTTTCTTGAATCTTTCCAAAACAAATTCCCGATTCAAATCTGCTTGTTCGATATTTAACTTGTCACCAACATATCCGTTAAAGGCATTAAATATTTCTTTGTAAAAGGCCTGTTGGTCTTGTCCATCTAAAAATTGTTTAGCCTTGATTAAGCGCTTCTTAGCTTCTTGAGAAGCACGCTTATTTTTAAGTGCTATTAAATCTGGCTTAAACTCTTGCTTCATGCGCAATCCTAGAATAAACAGAAAAAATAGCATAAATGGGCTTGTCAAACCAAATTTATATTTCCAAGAATTATAAAAACTGCTCTCATCACCCAAATCCGCATACCTTAAATATATATCTTGAAGTTCATATGGATTCGAATCACTCTTTTCCACCTCAATTTGATCCTCGGCCAATGCAGGAGCATCGCCGCTTACACTAATTTCAAAAGACCCTGATTTTAGTGTTTTATAGCTGTCATCTTTGGTATCAAAATATGAAAAACTTAGTGCTGGGATTTTATAACTTCCTGGGTACTGAGGCACCAAAATATAATCATAAGTTTTAGATCCATTAACCCAGTTTGATTTTTTAGATATATTTTCACTCGTTGCTGGATCATATACCTCCAATTGTCTTGGAAAATCGATTGTTGGTTCTTGTATGGACATTATGTTGCCCGCACCGCTGATAGTAGCTTTGTAATGAATGGGACTGCCAAGTTTTACCTCAGCTGAATCAATTGATGTATTTATTTTAAAATTTCCAACTGCCCCAATAAAATCACTTGGTTTATTTTCAAGCGGTAAAGCTTGAACATCAATGAGCAATGAATTGCTCGCATAGTTATACTCCACCTGCTCATATTGCATCGTTTGAATGCGCATCCCCCAATAGTTGACCTCTTTGGGAACAGGGATAAGCAATATAGAGGTCATTTCTACAGATTCAATAGCATGCTTACCTTCTTTTAATGGAAACAAAGCATATTTACCCACTAAAAAAGTCTGATACTGAACACCACCATATTCTTCAATCTGGGCTTCGTTATTAGTAATTTCTATTTCTTGTTTCCAAAATCCTTTAAACTCCGGATAAGCTGTCACCTGGGAGCCATTGGTGTTTATCCGCTGGTAAAGCTTTGCATAAACGAATATTTGTTCACCCACATATGGTTTAGAATGATCAGTATATAACCGGACGAATAAGTTCTCCTTTGCTTGCTGTTTCCAATCATCTTGATTAACTGCAGGGTTTGGTGAGTTTTGATTCTGCTGCGTGCCATTTTGATTTATAATTGCTTGTTTAGCGGCTTGAATATCTACCTCAATTTCGTCTGTATACCACGGTTTACCATCTATAACAACCGATGCTTTTCCAATAAGTAGAACCCCTTCCTTCAAAGGACGTAAATAGTAATAAAGACTTAATGAATTTGTAATCTTACCATTAATATTTTGATAGCTTCTGCTTTGATTAGGGCCGCTTAAAACCTGAAATCCATCAAAACTTGGTGCTTTAAAATTGGATGCATCAGCATTTTCTATCACAAAAACTACCTTATAATCTTTTCCCAAAGTACATGATTTTGCACCTTGAGCATAAAATTTTGCCTGACCAGATACATGTGTCACCCAAACCGTTATTAGTAAAAATAATATGTACTTCACATGAGTCATTACCAGTCTTTTTCTATGCTGATATTTATCGGCTCTCCTTCAGGCTCATCTAACTTTTCTTGCAATTTACCTTCTTCATTTTCCAACATTTTAAGAATTTGGTCTGCCTGCTCCTTACTCAACTGCCCCTCTTTAGGCTTTGGTTCTTCCTTTTCTTGCTCATCTTCCCCCTCCTGTGGCTCGTCTTTCTCCTCTGGCTTTGAATCATCTTTGGATTCATTCTCCTCATCCCCCTCTTGCTGATCCTGATTTTCTTGTTGATCGTCCTCTTCTTGGTCGTTTTCTTCTTGATTCTCGTCTTGATTCTGCTCTTCTTGGTCTTGTTCTTGATTATCCTGCTCCTGCTTTTCCTGCTCTTGTTGCTCCCTTAGTTTCTGTTGAGCATAAGCGAGATTATATTTTGTATCCATATCATCTGGCACTAGTTTTAAGGCCTCTTTATAAGATTCTATGCTTTGCTCATATTCCTTTTTACTTAAAAAACTATTTCCTAAATTATGGTAGGCATGTGCCTTATCCTTCTTGTCTTGAAAGCTATCCACCGCTTTTTGAAATCTTGAAATAGCATTATCATAACTTCCTGCTTGATACTTTGAACTCCCCAGGTTATATTCGGCTACACCCAAAGCAGGATTCTTGTCTAAGGCCTTACGATAAGCAACCTCCGCTTCCGTATATTCGGCGGTCTCAAACTTTTTATTTCCTTGTTTCACCAATTGGTAGGTGCTTTGAGACCAAACCAATCCCATGAAAAGAGTAAATGTCGATATGAATAATAATTTTTTCATTTACCAAGACAAGTATGTTGATTTTCTCTCACTAAGAATAAATTCTAAACATAGCCCAATAAACCCAATCAGCAAAAATATTGGAAACTGATTCTTGAAGCTTGTGTAAACTTTCTCATCAATCATCCTTCCTTCCTGTCCATTTAGGACTACCAATATATCATCATATATTTCAGTAGATGCAGCATTTAAATATTTTCCACCACCTATGTCCGCAAGGTTTTTTAACATTTCTTCGTTTAATTGTGTGGTCACAACATTTCCCGAATTATCCATTTTAAAATTTCCTCGATCATCTAAAGGTATTTTCGCAGCTTGAGATGTACCAACGCCGATAGTATGAATAACAATCCCTAATTCTTGTGCTTCTTTTGCAAGATTTTCAGCATCCCCATCATGATTTTCTCCATCTGACAATATGACTAATGATTGATATCCCTCTGAATTATCATCATAGGAATCGATAGCCAATTGAATGGCTTCCGAAATAGCCGTTCCTTGTCTTGGGACCATATCTGTATCAACTGTTTTAAGATACATTTTTGCTCCTGAATAATCCACTGTAATGGGCATTTGAAGGTAAGCATTCCCAGCAAAGACAATCAATCCAATCCTATCATTACTCATTTCTTCGATTACTTTAGAAACTATTTGCTTGGCCTTAAGCATACGGCTAGGGACAATGTCTTGTGCATTCATTGACTTGGAAACATCTAAAGCAAAAATGACGTCGATACCTTCTCTTGTTACATTTTCAAACTTGGTGCCGAGTAGCGGGTTGGCCCAAGCTATCACTAAGGAGATGAAGGCCAGAATCATCAATGCAAACTTAAGGTACTTTCGTCCTACATTACTGGTATTAACAAGTTTTTGAATCAGCCGCTGCTTTCCAGCAAGCGCTAAAAACCGCTTCCTTCGAATCAAAAAAATAACAAAGAAAAAAAGCAAAAATATGCTCAAAATCAATGCCCATAAATGAACGCTATGTGCTAACTTCAACATTATTGGTCAAAAATAGAAAAGGTCGCATTCATTTAAAATACTGACTACTTAATTTAAAGAATTTTAACTAGTCTTTTATTAAAAACTAGCAATGGCTGAAATTTCTACATTGACATCTTTGGGTAAACGAGAGACTTGAACAGTT
>JADHRO010000129.1 GCA_016777395.1 Chitinophagales bacterium
AAGTCGGCAATGTATGCAATGTGCTCGGTAGTTTAACTCAATACTAACAAATTTTACTGACTCCTTAATAGAGAAAATATTATTTTTATCCGGTGAAAAATAATCAAATTCGCTTAGTGGTCATCCTGGGGGTCGTTGCAATCCTTGGTATTGTTAGTGTCCAGGTCTATTGGTTGCGTAAAGCCTATGACATTAAAGAACGACAATTTAATGAAACCATCCATACAGCGCTTCAACATGTAGCGGAAAACTTAGTAGATGCTAATGGGGGTAATTTGGGGAATGAAGATGTTGTTAATCAACTCTCTAGTGATTATTTCGTCGTTAATATTAACGATAATATCGATGCAAACACCTTGGAGTATTACCTAAGGAATGAGTTTGAGAAGTTTCAGGTCAACTTAGATTTTGAATATGCCATTTATGATTGTAGTACAGACGAAATGGTTTATGGCAGCTATGTTAAATTGGAGGATAAAGGAGATGAAAAGCCTACCAAAGTATTGCCAACCTATGATGAATTCCCCTATTATTTTGGAGTTTTTTTGCCTACAAAATCTAGCTTCGTCATTAATAATTTGAGGCTTAGTATTGTTTTTAGTCTCATTCTTTTAATAGCGCTGGTGTTTTTTGGCTATGCTATTTATGTCATCCTTCAACAAAAAAGACTTTCAGAGTTACAGACAGATTTCATCAACAATATGACCCATGAGTTTAAAACTCCAATATCTTCTATTTCACTTTCTTCAGATGCATTGTTAAAAAATACAAGCATTAAAGAAGATAAGCGTTTAAGTAATTATAGCAGAATTATTAAAGAACAAGCTGACCGGTTAAATAGTCAGGTTGAACGGGTGCTTCAAATTGCATCTCTGCAGAAGAATGATATTGAACTGAATAAGGAGAATATCGATTTAAAACATTTAATTGAGGGGGTGATACGAAGTACGGAGGTCAACTATAGTAAGAAGGACGGGAAGGTTACATTTATATATTCAGAACAACCCTGTATGGTGCTTGCAGACCAAGTGCACCTCACGAATATTCTATACAACTTATTAGATAACTCCTTGAAATATAATGACAATATTCCCAAAGTGAACATTAAACTCTCGAAGAATCGGGGTGCTTTCATTATAAGTATTCAGGATAACGGCATAGGTATAGAAGAGAAATATCGCAAACAAGTATTCGATAAGTTCTACAGAGTGCCTAAAGGAAATGTGCACAATGTGAAGGGTTTTGGCCTAGGTTTGTATTATGTAAAACAAGTAGTTAATGAGCATGATTGGAAAATTGGCATAAAAAGTGAAGTAGGTAAGGGAACAAAGATTGAAATCAAAATCTAAAAATAGACCTGATTAAATTGTATAGCGTGAAGGATGTTAAAATTCTATATGTAGAGGATGATGAAGCCTTGAGCTTCATTACAAAAGATGAACTAAAGCAAGCAGGATACGAAGTAAAGCATTGTGAAGATGGTGAAAAAGGTATTGAAGCTTTCAACCAAGATCACTATGACCTAGCAATTCTCGATATAATGCTTCCTAAAACGGATGGTTTCTCTATCGCAAAAGCTATTCGAATGAAAAATGAAGAAATGCCCATACTTTTTCTTTCCGCAAAATCTTTAGAAGAAGATCGTTTAAAGGGATTTGAAATTGGTGCGGACGACTACATTACGAAGCCTTTTAGTATGGATGAATTACTTTTTAAGATTAAAGTATTTCTTAAGCGAAAGCGATTAGCTCATGCAAATGAGAAGAAAAGCTATCAATTAAGTACCTATCGTTTTGAACCCAGCAACTTGTTACTAACAAGGGGAGAAGAGCGTATAGAGTTGACGGCAAAAGAAGCAGATTTGATGGCGCTTTTAGCTTCCAATCTTAATGAAACCTTAAAAAGAGAAGACATCCTCATTAAGTTATGGGGGAAGAATGATTATTTTCTGGGTAGAAGTTTAGATGTTTTTATTTCTCGTTTACGAAAGCACTTATCTAAGGATCAATATATAGCGATTCAAACCGTTCGAGGAGTGGGTTTTAAACTGAATGTAATGCAAAAAAAATAGGGTTCGGAACATTTAGCAGGTTCCGAACCCTATTTTAATATAAATCTGGTGGATATTATAACTAGACTCTAACTCCGATGCAGTTAATCTCTCCTTGAGCTAGGGCTCCCCCATCAATGAAAAGATTTACTAACATCTCATCATTAGTTAAGGTGCCTGTTCCACTAATTTCAATCGTCAAAGAAATAGGGAAACCCACTAATTGTTCAATTACATCACCAGGAATCCCAAACTCTTGTTCATCGAAAACTACCTCATCTCCAACAACTATTCCAGTAATAACTATATCTTGGTTTATAAATGGAATGGTGAATTCTAAAGAAATTTGATCCGGGTTGCCACCTGCATCCACTGTAATTACTGTGGTTTGAGTTGGTATTTCCTGACTCCCTCCTGCTACAGGAATATCTATTACTCCTTGACAAGGTAGTTCCCAATCACCTAAGAACTTCTCATTTGAAGCTACAGAGCAATCATCTCCTTCAAAGCCCTCATCACATTCACAACTGCCTTCTACACAAGTGCCGAAATTACAGTTTAAATCTGCACATTTATCTTTATTACAAGATAGAGCTAAGAGAATCATAAAAAATACGGGAATTAAATTTTTCATAGGTTTATTTTTTTTGTAAAATTAAGCTAAAAAAATGAATTGGAAAGGGTATGATGATAGAAACTAAGCTAAATAACTTAATTTTGTTATTCGTTTATGTTCTACAATAGAAAAGTTGCATATTATACATTGGGCTGTAAGCTAAATTTTTCTGAAACATCTGCTATTAGTCGAAGTTTGAATGATAATGGCTACACAAAGGTTGATTTTTCTAGTGCAGCAAATTATTACGTGATTAATACTTGTTCGGTAACCGAAAATGCAGACAAGAAATGTAAACAAATAGTCAAACAAGCGAAGAAAACTAATCCAGAAGCAAAAGTTATCATTATAGGGTGCTATGCCCAGTTAAAACCTGAGGAAATAGCGAAAATAAAAGGAGTAGATTTAGTTCTTGGAGCTAACGAAAAATTTCGCTTACATGAACATTTAGAGGGTATTAAGGATTCGGATGAGCCAATCATTATTGCTGGTGCAATAAAGGAAGTAGGCTTTTACTCAGAGGCGTTTTCTTATGGAGAGCGGACAAGGAGTTTTGTGAAAATCCAGGATGGTTGTGACTATTTCTGCAGTTTTTGTACCATCCCCTTGGCCAGAGGAAGAAGCAGAAGCTCATCTATAGATAAAACCCTTAACCTCGTAAATAAAGTAGCCAATACGAAAGTAAAAGAGATTGTTTTGACGGGGGTCAATATTGGAGATTTTGGGAAAACCGAAGATGGTAAAAAAAGAAGCAGCGAAAATTTCTATCAACTGATTCAAGCACTAGAAGACATTGAGGCTATCGATAGATTTAGAATTTCTTCTATAGAACCTAATTTACTAAAAACCAATATTATTAAGTTTGTTGCTCAATCCAAACGATTTGTTCCTCACTTTCATATCCCTCTGCAAAGTGGATCGGATAAGATATTGAAGTTGATGCGCAGGAAATATGATACAAATTTATATCGTCGTCGAATTGCAACAATTAGAGCGGTCATGCCTGAATGTTGTATTGGCGTGGATGTTATTGTTGGATTTCCAGGTGAAACGGACGAAGAATTTATGAAAACTTATGATTTTTTGAATGAGTTAGATGTTTCCTATTTACACGTCTTTACTTATAGCGAGCGCGCAAATACAAAAGCGCTTCAAATTGAAGATGTGGTACCCATTGCAAAAAGACGAGAAAGAAGTAAGATGCTGCGAATCCTTTCAGAGAAAAAGAGAAGAGCATTCTACACGCGATTTGAAAATACTTCAGCGCAAGTACTTTTTGAAGCGGAAAATGATGAGGGTACTATGTATGGATTTACCCAAAATTATGTTAAGGTTGGGGTGCCTTACCAAGAAGAATTAGTAAATACCTTGCAGCAAGTGCAACTTGGGGCGCTTAGTAAATCAGGAATAATTATTGGGAGCGTCTTGATGAAGGTTCCAAATTAAAAATTAAGAAATGCAAATTATATTTTTTAGAGCGTATGCTACTTTGCCAGAATTTTTTAATTCCTTGTTCAATACGGATATTATACCAGATATTCCTGTAAATACTTATGGCTTTTTTGTAGCGATGGGGTTCATGGTTGCGGCTTTTGTAACGGCTAAAGAACTGAGAAGAAGGGGAGCTCTTGGAATGATTAAAGATATACCAAGTAAGGAAGTTGTAGGAGCCAAACCGACCTGGAAAGATTTGATTTCCCCAATAATCATGGGTTATTTTATCGGAATGAAAATTATCGGTGCATTGATCAATGATCCTTCTTTGCTAACGCAAGGACAAAAAACAGTGAGTTACTTATTTTCAGGATATGGCTTTCATATTTATGGGGCAATTGTTGCCGCCATTGCGGCTGGATATACCTACTATACAATTAAAAAAGAGGCCTTGCCCGAACCTATAGAGAAAGAGTTACAACTTAAACCGGAAGATTTAGTTGGTGAGCTGGTTTTCGTTGCGGCAATTTTTGGTGTGATTGGTGCAAGTGTATTTGAATTGATACAACCTAATTCCGATATGACCTTGTTCGAGTTATTTAGCGATCCAATGAATTTTTTAAGTGGGTTAACCATTTACGGAGGACTTACCTTTGGCATTATTGGTGTTTCCATTTATGCATGGCATCGAAAGTTGAAGCCATTCATTTTGTTCGACTCTATTTCGCCAGGATTTATTTTAGCTATGGCATTTGGACGAATGGGTTGTCACTTCAGTGGAGATGGTGATTGGGGAATAGTTAATTCGAGCCCTGCTCCAAGTTGGTTGCCAGAATATTTTTGGAGTAATCATTATGCATACAACGTGATTGGTGATGGGGAGAGGATCACCGGTTGTGTAGGTAAATATTGCACACAGTTAGTTCCGGGGGTTTATCCAACTTCAATCTATGAGATTTTCATGTTCTTTATCTTTTTTGCAATTATGTGGAGTTTAAGAAAGCAATTCACGCACCTTCCTGGTTTTATGTTTATGCTGCTTTTCGTGGTAAGCGGAATCGAAAGGTTCCCTATTGAAATGATACGAGTGACGGATAGATTTCCTTCATTTTTTAATCTCTCACAAGCTCAAATCATATCTATTTGTATGGTCATATTTGGTGCTATAGGAATGATTTATCTTTGGAATAAAAACCAAGCTAAACAACCTTTAAGCAAGCATTAGCGTATGGCAATAAAAAGCCTGCTAAAAAAAAGGATTGTTTTGTTTTTCAAATCCAATACTCGTCTTTTGACCATGTCCGTTATAGACAATGGTATCTTCAGGTAAAGTAAATAGTTGCTCACGGATTGAATGCAATAAGGCCTCATGGTTTCCGCCGGGAAGATCCGTTCGGCCAATACTCATGAAAAATAAGACGTCTCCAGCAATTACAAACTTATCTTGCTCACTGTAAAAACTAATACTAGCGGGTGAATGTCCTGGGGTGAATAGAATATCTAATACACTATTGCCAAATTTAACTTGTTCACCTTCCCTTAAATATTGTTCAATGCTTGGCGATGGGTCAAACACGAATCCATACATTCGTCCATGATCAATAGAAGCATCTAGGACTACTTTTTCACCTTGATGGGCCTCGAGCACGAGATCATATTCCTTCGCTATAAATGCATTCCCGCAAATATGGTCCAGATGGCAATGGGTGTTAATTAAACGCACAGCTTGTAGTTCATTCTGCTGAATAAATGCTGTTAGTTGCTTGCGTTCATTCGCGGTATAACAACCCGGATCAATAATAATACATTCCTTTGTTTCATCATGCAGGATATAGGTATTTTCTTGAAATGGATTAAATGTAAAGGATGCAACATGAATCATAATCTATCGTTTTAGTTTGGTACCCTCAAATTTTACAAAATTAAATTACAGGAAACAAACTATTATCAGTAATTTTCGTTTTTAATCTACAATGAATTTTTCCTTGAAAAATATCTCAAACCTATGCGTGGTCTTAATGTTTTTGTTCTGTTCAGGGGGAACCATGGCTTTCAGTCAACAGTCTCAAATTACCTTTGGGAAAAACCGAGTGCAGTACAAGGATTTTGATTGGCAATTTTATGAAACGGATAATTTCCGTATATATTTTTACCAAGGTGGTCAGGACATGGGTAAATATGCTATTATGGCATCGGAAAAATGCTTGATCGAAGTCAATGATTTATTAAATGTTAAGCTTGCTGAAAAGTTGGATCTGATTGTCTATAATGATA
>JADHRO010000130.1 GCA_016777395.1 Chitinophagales bacterium
TATTCAGGGTGAAACTGAACACCAATAAAAAATGGGTGTTCTTTGACTTCCATAATTTCTACCAAGTTTGATTCGGGGTTAAAACCTGTTGCTTGCATACCCTTAGCTTCAAACTGTGCTAAATAATCATTGTTAAACTCGAAACGATGTCGATGACGTTCATTAATCTGATTCGATTCATAAAGTTCTGCTGCCAAGGTGTTATCATGCAGAGCGCATTTATAAGAACCTAAACGCATGGTTCCACCTTTATCCTTTATCTCGAGCTGATCGTTCATTAAATTGATTACTGCATGAGGAGTTTTTGGATTCATTTCAAGGGAATGTGCTTCACTTAAGCCTAAGACATTTCGCGCAAATTCAATAACAGCACATTGCATGCCTAAACAAATACCAAAAAATGGAATCTTATTTTCTCTTGCATATTTGATGGCGTTAATTTTACCTTCAATTCCTCTATCCCCAAATCCAGGAGCGACTAATATCCCACTCAACTCAGCAAGAGATTCTTGCATGTTTTTGGCATCTAAGTCTCCACTGTGAATGGGAACAACATCGACTTTACATTGATGTTCAACTCCTGCATGTTTAAATGCTTCGTTGATGGATATGTAGGCATCTTGAAGTTCTACATATTTACCTATTAATCCAATTTTGACATGTTTAATGGGGCTGTTAATTTTTTCTACGAATGTTTTCCAATCGTCAAAATTAGAACTTCCTTGGAAAGGCAAATTTAATTTTCTTAATGCAGTGGTATCTGCTTTTTCCTCTTCCATCAGCATGGGTACATGATAAATAGAAGGGGCATCAATTGCTTCAATAACACTGTCTATATCTACATTACAAAACCGAGCGAGTTTCATTCGGATATCTTCATCCAGCTTTTTTTCGGTTCTGCAAATTAAAATATCGGGCTGTACCCCGTTTCGTGACATTTCTTTTACTGAATGTTGAGTCGGTTTAGTTTTAAGTTCACCTGCTGCATTTAAGTAAGGAATAAGTGTCAAGTGACAAACCAAGGTGTTTCCTTTGCCAAGTTCCCATTGAAGTTGCCTAACAGCCTCAATATATGGAAGCGATTCAATATCACCAACCGTTCCTCCAAGTTCCGTTATCACAATGTCATACTCACCGGTTTCACCAAGTAAGCGCATTCGGTGTTTAATTTCATCTGTTATATGAGGGATGACCTGCACAGTTTTACCTAAAAAAGCACCTTGTCTTTCTTTATTAATTACCGTTTGATATACTCTACCAGTAGTGACATTATTCGCTTGACTTGTCCGTATGCTAAGAAATCGCTCATAATGACCTAGATCCAAATCGGTTTCCGCTCCATCATCTGTCACAAAGCATTCGCCATGCTCGTATGGGTTAAGGGTGCCAGGATCTACGTTTATATAGGGATCAAATTTTTGAATAGTTACTTTATATCCGCGTCCTTGAAGAAGCTTTGCTAGCGATGCTGCAAAAATTCCTTTTCCAAGTGAGGAAGTTACGCCTCCGGTAACGAAAATATGTTTTGACATGGGTATATGTGATTGGTAAGCTCAAAAATATACATATTTTTGACCTTTGCTAATTTATTTATAATCAAATTAGCAATGAATTTAATCAAACAAACAAAATATAATGAAGTTTCTAAACATCTTTCTTTTTGTATTGCTTACTCAGCAGAGTTTTGCGCAGCTTTTGGATGGCACCGATGGCAATTTTAATCGAGGAGATACACTGAGAGGTTATTTAAGTCCTGAGCGAACTTGTTTTGATGTCCATTATTACAATTTGAATCTAGATGTAGACTTTGAGGAACGATCCATTACCGGCTATAATGATATCCATTATGTGGTTGTCAATGATTTTGAGACTATTCAATTGGATCTGTTTGACAATATGCTTATTGACTCGGTTGTTTTTAAGGGCACACATTTAAAGTATCAGCGAAGTTTCGATGCTTTTTTTGTCGATTTTCCTGAGGTACAAAAAAAAGGAAATCAGTCCATGCTTCGAGTGTATTATACTGGAAAGCCTATTATTGCTGTCAATCCTCCTTGGGATGGAGGATTTACTTGGCAAAAGGATAAGGATGGTAACCCTTGGTTAGGGGTAAGTTGCGAAGGTATTGGAGCAAGCTTATGGTGGCCAAACAAAGATCATTTGAGTGATGAACCTGATAGTATGCGGGTAAGCTGCAAATTACCTAAGGAAGAGAAATATATGTTTGTTGGAAACGGTGTAATGGAAGCGATTGAATTGGATCCAATGGATCAGAAAAAAATAGTAAGCTGGAAAGTTTCTTATCCGATCAACAACTACAATGTGACCCTAAACATAGGGAATTATGTAAATTTTCAAGATACATATACAGCTAAGGATGGAGAAAAACTTCTTCTAGATTATTGGGTAATGCCTTACAACCTTAGTAAAGCTAAAGAGCAGTTTGAGCAAGTTTCTCCCATGTTAAGTTGTTTTGAGGAATACTTTGGCAAGTTCCCTTTTTGGAGGGATAACTACAAATTGGTAGAAACGCCATACTTGGGTATGGAACATCAGACAGCCATTGCTTATGGGAACAATTATAAGGAAGGATACAATGGTTTTGATTTTAGTCGTATTGGATTAAAGTTTGATTACATTATTATTCATGAAACGGGACATGAATATTGGGGTAATTTAATTAGTGCACAGGATATTGCGGACATGTGGATTCATGAAGGGTTTTGTACTTATTCGGAAGCGCTTTATGTAGAGTGTATGTACGATTATCAAATAGGTCAGGATTATGTCAATGCCAAGAAACCTTCCATAGGAAACAAACAACCCATGGCAGGGGTCTATGATGTGAATGTAGAGGGAGACGGGGATATGTATAACAAAGGTATGCTGTTTTTAAATACCTTACGTCATGTTATCAATGATGATGAATTGTGGTTTGAAATATTGATGGAAATGAATACTTCTGAATTTGCATACAAGACCATCACGGCAAATGATATTATGTTCTTTTTCAATAAAAAGACTGGAAGAGATTTAACTCCGCTCTTTTTACAATACGTGTTTTACAAGGATATACCGGTCTTGTATTATAAACTTGAACGCCAAAAAGGTAAAAAGTACAGCTTTAAGTATAAATGGCAAACTGATGTAGGCGAATTTATAATGCCTATCGAGGTGATTATTGGCGGCAAAAATATACGCTTAGAGGGCACACAGGATTTACAAGAATATATTCTCGTTAAGAAGAAAAAAGAAAAACTAAGCTTTAACAAAAGTCAATTTTATATCAAGACCAAAAAGCTTTAGCAGATTAGATACATTAACTGGGAAAGTGATCGGCGGTAAAGGAAGCTTTGTGTCGGATTAGTTTTTTAATAAAGCTTTTGTTTTGATTTTTCTTCAGGTGAAATTTGATGACTTGGCCCTCTCCATGAATGCTTAATTTGTCTGTTTGGTAAATTGCTAAGCGATAAAAAGGAACGCACCAAACATGATATAGCCTGCCATTATTTAGATGAACCAATATTCCTTTTGTTCTAATCTCAATATTTCCATAATTGGTTTCTTGAAAGTTATTTAAAGCCTCTTTAAAGTAGGTTGAGCAAGCACTTATTTGCATTTTTTCTGAGCCAGTTCCTCCCATTAAAATGATATCGAACATAGATATTGTTGGTCCAACATAGTCATCAATGATTTGATTGTTTTCTTTTAGTTGTTCGGTGTGATTAATGAGCATATATGAAGAACGTAATCCTTCGGAATAAAGTTTATTTTCCTTGAATCGTTTGTATGTATAATTCTTCAATTTTTTGTCTAGCCCAAGGAGTGGTTCTTAAGAATTTTAATGCAGATTTGAAGCCAGGATTATTGCTAAATGCTCTAATATTATAGCGTTCACCCATTTCTTCTAGCCCAAGCTCTTCGATGAGGTAACTCAACATATCTGCTAGCTTTACTCCATGCATTGGATTATTCTTTTGGTAATTGTCTTTAAACATCGGCTTAATTTCTTATGTCAAATGTACTAACTTTACACGATGAATTTAGAGCAACTTGTTAGTGAAGGGGTCGTAGTAGCTATTAAGACCTTGTTTGATGTTGATTTGCCAGTTGATGGAATAGCATTAAACGAAACAATAAAGGATTATAAGGGAGACCTAACGGTTGTTGTTTTTCCTTTGACAAGGCACAGTAAGTTAAGTCCGGAGCAAACGGGTCAGCTTATTGGTGAAATATTGAAGGAGCAAGTGCAAGTTGTTGAAGATTTTAATGTGATCAAGGGCTTTTTAAATTTAGAAATAAACAATACATATTATATTAATTTCCTAAAAAATTCTTGCCAAGATCAAACTTACGGTCGAGGAAAGGAAGGTCGAAAAATTGTTTTAGAGTATTGTGGGCCAAATACAAATAAACCATTACACCTCGGCCATATAAGAAATATGTTGCTTGGATACAGTACGGCAAATGTATTGAAGTTTGCAGGCAATAAAGTCCATAAGGTAAATATTTACAATGATCGGGGTATCGCTATTTGTAAGAGTATGTTGGCTTGGCAGAAATTTGGGAATGGAGAGACTCCGGAGAGCACAGGAATGAAGGGAGACCATTTTGTCGGGAAGTTTTATGTAGCGTTTGATAAGTATTATAAGGAAGAGATAAGTGCACTTGTTTCCAATGGAGCAACGAAAGAGCAAGCTGAGCAGGAAGCTAGTTTGCTGAGAGAGGCCCGAGAAATGCTGCTTAAATGGGAGCAAGGGGATAAAGAAATTCTTGACCTTTGGAATAAAATGAATGCCTGGTGCTATGAAGGTTTTGAAGAAACATTTAAAACTTTAGGGGTGGACTTTGAAAAGCATTATAAGGAGTCGGATTATTATCTGCGTGGAAAAGAATTGGTTGAAGAAGGATTAGCTAAAGATACATTCTATAAGAAAGCGGATGATTCGGTATGGGTAGATTTAGAGGATGAAGGCCTGGACCAGAAGCTGCTCTTGAGGGGTGATGGCACCTCTGTTTACATCACTCAAGATATGGGGATTGCAGAGGCTCGCTACCAGGATTATCAATTTGATGAATCGATTTATGTAGTGGCTAGTGAACAAGATTATCACTTCAAAGTGCTTCAATTGGTGTTAGAGAAATTGGAGAAACCATATGCAAAAGGAATTTTTCATTTAAGTTATGGCTTAGTGAATTTGCCAGATGGTAGAATGAAAAGTCGAGAAGGCACTGTTGTGGACGCGGATGATTTGATAAAAGAAATGATTGCTACTGCTGAATCACACACGAATGACTTAGGTAAGATAGATGATTTTTCAGAAGAGGAATCCAAGGCTTTATATCGGGATTTAGCTTTAGGAGCTTTGAAGTATTTTATATTGAAAGTTAACCCTAAACGGTCGGTTATTTTCAACCCTGAAGAGTCCATCGATTTTCAGGGAAACACAGGGCCATTTATTCAATTTAACTATGTTCGAATTCAGTCTTTGTTAAGAAAACAACCGATAGAAACAATCGATTATGAAACAATCAATCTTCAGTCAGAGGAGAAAGAATTGATTAAGGAAATTTATAAGTATCCGCAAATAATTAAGCTTGCCGCAAAGAACTACGATATAAGTGAAGTCAGCAACTATGCGTTTAGTTTAGCTAAGTTATATAGTAAGTTTTATGCAGGCACAAGTATTTTAGGTGATACTCCAGCGAATACGAAGTATTTTAGATTACAGTTGTCAAAATGGACCGGAGAGGTCTTGCAATCCGCATTTGATCTACTAGGTATTCAAATGCCGGAGAGAATGTAGCTTAATTTATTAAAGTTGTTTTATGGCATAAAAAAAGGGATGCATTTGCATCCCTTTTTTAGTAAATTAAACGTTTTATCTTAAAATAACAATACCGCTAAAAAAGCTACTGCCATTAAGAATAACAAGAAACCAACAGCACCAAGCGCAATACCTGCTATTGCCCATCCTTTATTAGACCCATTGATTCCTAATGCCCCTAAAATAATTGCAGATATACACAATAGAAGTCCTAAATAACCTATAATTGGTAAGAATGCAAATGTCAAACCAACTATACCAAAAATTCCGGCTAAAAGTCCTAACAAACCTTTGTCAGCTGCAGCAGGACTTGCATCTGGATCAGGTGTTAGTTTGCTTTCCATTTTTAAAGACATTTTAGCTAGCATATTTTCGAATCTCTCCATACGCTGAATCTTTTTGTCTATTTTCTTTTCTTCTTTTGCAGTAGTCGCTGCCTCTTTCTTGGCAGTTAATAGGTTTTTTGACTCGGTGAAATTTCCTTTGATCTTATCAATCATAGCTTCTTTGGTATATTCAACTGGTGCCTCACC
>JADHRO010000131.1 GCA_016777395.1 Chitinophagales bacterium
AATACCACAATCACTTCCCGAAACACTTAAAAACTCTTCCATCTCACGCATATTTGTAGTCATAATAGCAGAGCTCAATCCTTGAGGTACATTATTTTGCATCGCAATAGCTTCATCCAAATCATTATATTTCATGATGTAAAGAATAGGTGCAAAGGTTTCATGCTGCACAATTGCATAATCATTTTCAACCTCAGCGATACAAGGTTTAACGTAACAACCACTTTCATATCCCTTACCTTCCAAAACGCCGCCTTCGACAACAAACTTTCCTCCTTGTTTCTCTACTTGTCCTAAACTATGTAAATACTGATTCACAGCATCTTTATCAATTAGCGGCCCCATATGATTGTTTTCATCCAAAGGGTCACCTATACGTATTTGGCCATAAGCCTTTTGCAAACTTGACTTAACTTTATCATACATACTCTCATGGATAATTAATCGACGAGTAGAAGTACAACGCTGTCCGCAAGTGCCTACAGCTCCAAACACCGCGCCAACTAGTGTTGAGTCGATATCGGCATTTTCAGAAATAATAATTGCATTATTCCCTCCTAACTCTAATAAACTTCTTCCTAATCTACTTCCCACAGCTGCACCAACAAGCTTACCCATTCGCGTACTTCCCGTAGCTGAAACTAAAGGAACTCTTTTGTCATTAGAAAGCAACTCACCAATTGTGTAATCTCCGTTGACAATGCAAGACACGCCTTCAGGAACATTATTCTTTTTAAATACTTTATTGATTATGTGTTGACATGCAATACTGCATAATGGCACCTTCTCAGAAGGTTTCCAAACACATACATCACCAGCAATCCATGCCAATGCCGTATTCCAACACCAAACGGCAACTGGGAAGTTAAATGCGGAGATGATACCTACCACTCCTAATGCATGCCACTGCTCGTACATTCGATGATTAGGTCTTTCCGAATGCATCGTTAATCCATGTAATTGACGAGATAAACCCACTGCAAAATCACAGATGTCTATCATTTCTTGAACTTCACCATAGCCTTCTTGCAAGCTTTTACCCATCTCATACGAGACCAATTTACCCAAGGCCTCTTTGTGTGTTCGCAACTCTTCGCCAATTTGACGAACAATCTCACCACGAGCTGGTGCCGTCCATTTTCTCCACACTTTAAATCCTTCAAGAGCAACTTTCATTACTTCTTCATATTCTTCTTTAGTAGCACTAGACGAACTAGCTATTACCTCTCCATCTACAGGCGAACTCGATATTAAAGTCTCCCCCTTGCCCATCAACCAATTACACCCTGTACTAACTCCAGAATTACTTGATTCAATGTGCAATTCTTTTAAAAAATCTTTCATATTTACTTGAACTTTTGTTTGTGCCACAAAGATAAGATAAATTGCTGGTCAGTACAATGAAGTTTTTTGTACATTTAAGCTGGAAAAAAATAAAGCAATGAAGTACTTACTATATGGTGCAAATGGATACACTGCCCAATTAATAATAAAAGAAAGTTTAAAAGCCGGAATTCAGCCTACTTTAGCGGGACGATCAGCGGATAAAGTGAAAAAAGTAGCTGAAAAATATAATCTAGCATATACTGTATTCGATCTTTCAAACCCTGAAAAAATTCAAGAAGAATTAAAAGACTTCACCGTTTGTCTAAACGCTGCTGGTCCTTTTAGTCAGACAGCTAAACCTATGATTGAAGCGTGTATTGCAAGTGGTACACATTACATAGATATAACCGGAGAAATTGCTGTATTTGAACTGGCCAAAACCTACAACAAATCCGCTCAAGAAAAAGGAATTTGTATCATGCCGGGAATAGGCTTTGACGTAGTACCTTCAGATTGTTTAGCCAATTATTTAAAAGAGAATCTTCCTGATGCTAGTCATTTAGAGCTTGCCTTCACTTCGATTGGAGGTGGACTTTCCCATGGGACTGCCAGTACAATGGTTGAAAATTTGGGAGAAGGAAGTGCTGCAAGAGTCGATGGTAAAATACAAAAAGTAGCTGTGGGTCATTTGTCTAAAAAAATAAATTTTGGGGAAGTTCAACATTATGCCATGACTATACCTTGGGGAGATGTTTCTACGGCCTATACCTCAACTAAAATACCAAACATTGTAGTGTACACAGGCGTTCCTAAACGGATTACCAAAATGGTTAAATTCCAATCCTTATTTAATCCAATTTTAAAAACCAATTTAGTGAAAAAAATAGCACAAAATTGGATAGACAAAAATCTTTATGGTCCATCTGAAAAAGAAAACCAAACGGGAAAATCACTGCTTTGGGGTAAAGTTTGGGACAAGGACGGCAATGAGTTTTCCGCAAGACTAAAGTGCAAAGAGGGTTATCTAGTCACGGCATTGACGAGCGTAAATATTTGTACTAAAATCTTAAATAATCAATTTAAATCCGGTTATCAAACACCCGCAAGTGCCTACGGGCATGGCCTGATTTTAGAAATAGAAGGAAGTCATATGACTGCTATTCAAAACGATATATAGTTATTTACAATCTCGCTTAGAATTCCTATAAATTTAATTAACTTTGCAACCTTCAATTTATACGTAAAATAGTTTAAATCTTCCCGAATGAAATTATCAGAATTTGACTTCCAATTAGAGCATGAAAAAATAGCTTATTACCCACCTAAAAAACGAGGTACATCTAAGTTAATGGTAGTCAATAGAGCAGAAGGCACTATTGAGCACAAGACTTTTGAGAATTTCTTAGATTATTTTGATGAAGGGGATGCCGTTGTAATTAATAATACCAAAGTATTTCCTGCTCGTTTGTTTGGTCACAAAGAAAAAACTGGTGCTAAGATTGAAGTATTCTTGCTAAGAGAGTTGAATGCAGAACAACGTTTGTGGGATGTTTTAGTGGACCCTGCAAGAAAAATTAGAGTTGGAAATAAATTATACTTTGGCGAAGATGAAACCTTAGTTGCTGAGGTTGTAGACAATACCACATCCCGAGGAAGAACGGTTCGTTTCTTTTTTGACGGAGATGAGGAAGCGTATAAAAAAGCTTTATTTAGTCTTGGCAATACGCCTTTACCTAAATATATCAAGCGAGAGCCTGAAGAAGTAGATACAGAAAGATATCAAACAGTATATGCAAAGGAAACAGGCGCTGTCGCTGCGCCAACTGCTGGATTACATTTCACGGAAGAAATGATGAAAATACTGGAAATTAAAGGTGTAGATATTGCTGAGCTAACCCTGCATACAGGCTTAGGAACGTTTACATCAATTGAGGTAGAAGATTTGAGCAAACATAAAATGGATGCCGAATACTACCAAGTAAATAGTAAAGCTGTTGATGTAGTGAATCGAGCGATGGATGGTAAACGCAGAATATGTGCTGTTGGCACAACCTCCATGCGATCAATGGAAAGTTCGGTTTCCGCTCACGATCAACTAAAAGCTTCCGAAGGATGGACTAATCTTTTTATTCATCCCCCTTATGCTTTTAAAATAGCCAATTGTTTTTTAACCAATTTCCACCTACCGAAATCTAGTTTAATCATTATGGTAAGTGCTTTTGCAGGGCATGAACTAACACTAAAAGCTTATGAAGAAGCGATTAAGAATGACTACCGATTTTATTCTTACGGGGATGCAATGTTAGTTATTTAGGACAATATTTATTTCGTAAAAAATATAATTTTAACTGAGTTATTCGTTTTACGATAATCATGAAGACTCTATACCTACTCCTTTTTTTTTTCACATTTACACTTTGCGCTGCACAACAGCAAAACGAAGGTGCTGAACTTATCCAGTTAAACCCTGCGGATACCAGTAAAATTGAATATTTCGATCAAAAGACGTTTGACTTGTATTACAAGCCTAGTTGGTTTTATGAAGATTCTTTAGTTAAGGCTAAAATATATATGCCTAAACATGAAATTCCAAAATTAAGTGATGAAGAGATAATGGATAAAATGGATAGGATACCTACCCTGTTCCCATTTACTTTTAACCATGTAGTCAAGCAACATATTGATCAATTTTCGACAAACAGAAGACAACTCATAGCACGCAGCCTTGGCTTAGGTGAATTCTATTTCCCCATTTTTGAAGAAGTACTTAGTAAGCATGGCTTACCCCTAGTGTTAAAGTATTTACCCATCATAGAGTCTAACTTAAACCCCTTCGCAGAATCCCATGCAGGTGCATTAGGCTTATGGCAATTTATGCCTAGAACAGGGAAAAGCTTAGGCTTAGAGCAAAATGATTATTTCGATGAACGACGTGACATATATCAAGCCACCGAGGCAGCGGCACAATACTTAAAGACCTTATATGGCATATATGGTGATTGGCTATTAGCCTTATCCGCATACAACGCTGGACCAGGAAATGTAAATAAAGCAATTGGTTTGTCTGGGGGTAAAACTACATTTTGGGAGATTAGGCCCTATTTACCCCGAGAAACAAGAACCTATATTCCTAAGTTTACCGCTTGTGTATTTACAATGGAAGAATATGAATATTATGAAATTCTAGCTCAAAGACCTTCTGCAGAGTTCTTCGTAACAGATACCGCCTTGATAAAAGATAAACTAAGTATTCGTTATATAGCAGAGCTGACGGGGATGGATAGTACCTATTTACAATTCATTAACCCCGCATTGAAAGCAGGTATTATTCCTAAGAGTGAAAACGGATATACCCTTAATGTGCCTATCGATTATGTTGGCCAATTTGCAGCGCTTAAAGATTCTATGCAAAATGACCCTTATCTCGCTGAAATAAAGGCAAAGGTTTCTAAAGTTGTGGTGCCTAAATACTTAGTTTACAAAGTAAAGAATGGAGACACCCTCGGTCATATTGCAGTTAAGCATGGCGTCGGTGTTTCACAAATTAAAAAATGGAACTCCCTGAAAAGTGATAAACTTCAAATAGGACAAAAACTTATACTCTACATTTAATAAGCCACCTTAAATTTTCTTCTTACGCTCTGAGTACCATCACTTAAAAGTACCAGGTATATACCCTCCTTGTAATTTTGAGTACTCCATTTTAATTTGTGACTTCCTGAAGTGAAACGCTCATTCGCTATGGTTTCTATATGATTCCCTATTAAATCAAACACCCGAATACTTAGATGTGAATTATTACTCATTTTGATGTTTATCTGCACCTTCCCATTACTTGGATTTGGATAAGGGTATGCCACATCGAAGCCTTCTAGCTCCATAGGACCAGCAATCCCCACATTGTAGTTTTTAGTAGAAAATATGCCTCTACCATGCGTAGCAACCACAATGTTTTTATCATAGCTTCTTGAAGTAATCATTGTTACTGGCACATTACCTATTTCATCCACCGCCTGCCTTTCCCAAACCGTATTCTCTGCATTTAAATCAGTAGTTGCAAACAAACCAGAAGTAGTTCCAGCAAAAAATATAGTATCTGTATCATCTTGATACCAATGCATCCAATTTACTGAAGGCCCCGCTCCACTACCATCTGGATTTTCTTCCAAAGAACCGCTTATATTTTCCCAAGATGAACCAGCGTCATTGGTGTAAAATATACTTTCCACTTCGTAATTCGAATAAGAAAGCAACACCTCATTGGCATCATTGGGGTTGGGAATTATACTACTCACATAAGCGCCACTTGGAAGATTGCTTCGTTTTAAATTTTCTTTAACGAGTGTTCCTGTAAGGAGACCACTTAATTTATAAACGATACCATTGTAAGTTCCGTAATACAGAACATCGCTATTTTCTTTACTCATTCCTATTGCACTGATGTAGTTCGAAGTGCCAAAGAGGGTATTCGTAGAACTTTCATTTAACCTAGTCCATCCCGTACTAATATCATTGTACTCATCATTTAGTAATGGGATATCATCCAAACTGTCATTCTTCCATATGAAACTACCTGCAGGCAAATACATGGTATTATCATTGTTGGGATCTAAAATAAAAGGATTAATAAATCTATAGTTAGATCCTCCGGTTGGATCTATTCTCGTCAGCGCGGTCGTTTGACCATTTTCATCAATAGCAAACTTAAAAGTTTTTCCCCCTTGCCATGACACGAAGTAACTGCTTCCATTTTCAGCAATAGCACAATAAGCCCCATCACCATAAAACGTAGATATCCAATCAGCATTGGGGTTTATCGAATTTGTCAACCAAGTTCCATTATCTTGCAAGCCTCCTATAATTGCGTCAGAATCTGTTTCACCCTGTTCGATGGCCACGGTATAAAACTGTGAGGTACCATACCCATTATTCAATGACTCCCACGAAATGCTTGAAGACATGCAATTCTGAGTAATAGACAAACCTCCATCGTGTGCTGAAAG
>JADHRO010000004.1 GCA_016777395.1 Chitinophagales bacterium
ATTGGCTCAGAATTGTAATATTGGATTTTCTTGACTTCATTATTCGTCCAAGAATTACTTGTTTTTAAATCCTCCGTGAAGGGTATTAATGTTTTACAACTGCTCATTAAAACAACTGTCATAAATATCAAAAGTAGGTTTCTCATTTTTATATTATTTACTTTTATCTAGTCAATTAATATGCCAAAAATCCATTTTGAGCTTAATTTCTCAAATCTTCTCCCCAAAGTAATTTTTCCCTAATCGCATTTACAAAATTGCTTGAACTTAACCTCACCAAATGTGCTTGAAAGGAGGCTTTCTTGAGTTTAAGCTCAAAACTAGCATCAATAGTTTTATTTCGACTGTCTAAGCTTGCTAGAAATCGTTTACTTCTTCCCTCTACTTGCAAACGCAGCTCCACGTCATCAGGCACGACCATTGGCCGTACGTTTAAATTATGCGGTGCTACTGGTGTAATAACAAAGTTCTTGCTATTTGGATAAATTACAGGACCTCCGCAGCTAAGCGAATATCCAGTTGAGCCTGTGGCAGTAGAAACAATCAAACCATCTGCCCAATAAGAATTTAAATGCTGTCCATTTAAATAGGTATGAACTGTTATCATAGAAGAAGTTTCTACGCGCTGCACGGTAAACTCATTTAAAGCAAATGAGGTGTTGCCAAACAGCTTCTTGTTTGATTCTAATTGAATTAAGTTTCGCCTATCAATAACGTGCTTTCCATTAATTATGGCATTAAGAGAATCTTCAATGTCGTTGATTGAAATACTTGCCAAAAACCCTAATCGGCCAAAATTTATACCGACTACAGGGATTTCTTTATCTCCAATCCAACTAACGGTATCGAGTATTGTCCCATCGCCCCCTAGACTAAAAACAAAGTCAATAGCTGTGGTTATTTCCTTCTTTTTAGTAAAAGTAGAATCATCAATGGTTAAAGAATGATCTGAGAGTAGATGCTTATAAAATGGTCTATTTACCGTATAGCTTATTCCTTTAGCTTTTAAAAGCTCAAAGAATTGCGCCACATACGGTGTTGTACCCGGCTTTAAATTTCGTCCATATACTGCTACGTGCATAAGGCAAAGATAAGGGAATACTTAGACATCATTTCAATGAAAGTCAAATGAAAATCAAACGTTTAAATAATGCATGAGTGCGTCATACCGATCTTTAAGCTGATCAATTTGTTCAGCTTGATGGAAAATGTTGGAAATTGTATAATTGTATCTTTCCAAAGTAGCAATAATATAGGTAAGGTCTAATGTGTTAACTTTAACCGTGACCTGAAGTTCGGCTGAACCTTCGATAGTTGTGGTGGCTATAGAAAGAACAGAAGCTTTATTGGATTCGACTATTCTTGAGATTTCTGCCAAAGAATAATCATGCGCGGGTATTTCTAAAACAAATATTCCTCCTGATTCTCGGGCAAAATTGAACTCGGATAATTTTATCAGCAAACTTCGAGGAGAGATGAGTCCAATATAATTATCCTCACTATTAACCACAGGTAAAATACTGCTTCTACTTTCAAAACCTGCCTTCATGGCATCAAACAAATGGGTATGTTCTTTAACTGCTATTTTTATCAAGGGAAATGACAATTCACTCAAAAGATCAACACCCACAGTGTCTAGCAATTGCTGTTCAGATACAACACCAACCAACTCCTTCCCATTTAAAACGGGCAGGTGCTCTTGTTTGAACTCCTCCATAAGTTCAACAGCAAACTGCACCGAATCGGTAATACGGAGGTAGGGGGTACTTTCTTCTATGGCGTTTTTGGCTATCACTCTGATTTCTTTACATTTAAATCCATCAAAAATTGCTCCAAAAGTTCATTAAACCTTTCTGGATGTTCCATCATAGCAGCATGGCCGCACTTGTCAATAACTGAAAGTTTGGCATTTGGAATCAATTTTTGAAATTCCTCCCCAACAAAAAGTGGAGTAATATTGTCATTCCCGCCCCAAATAATATTCGCGGGGATATCAACTTTATTTAATTCTTTGCGAAGATTGTGTCGAAGTGCAGATTTTGCAAGAGCAATAACTCTTATGGCTTTTGCTCTATCGTTGACTGTATTAAATATTTCATCTACCAATTCCTTAGATGCCACGGTGGGATCGTAAAATGTGTATTCAGTTTTTTTACGAATGTAATCGTAATTTTCTTTGTTAGGATATCCATCACCTAAAGAATTCTCAAACAAACCCGAGCTTCCTGTTAAGGTTATAGATGCAACTTTATCCATATTCTTAAGGGCATAAACCAAACCAATGTGCCCACCTAAAGAATTTCCCACTAAGTGAAGATTTGAGAACTTTTTTTCCTCAATTATGACATTTACAAAATCTACCATCCCACCAACCGTTGAATTCAGCAAGGATGATGTATAAAGTGGAAGTTGCGGGAAAAGTACGGTATAGTCTTGTTGAAAATGCTCGATTACCTTTTCAAAATTACTCAAAGCACCAAACAATCCATGAAGTAATACTATGACCGGACCACTACCAAATTCCAAGTAACGATCGTCTGTGCTTAAATTTTTCATATTTCGCATGTAAACTTACAAACTAGCAAGGACAAAAAGGCAAAAAAGCCTTATTTTACTAGGGCTTTTAAAAAAAAATCAAAATATATCCACAAATTTTTTAAAACATGACATTTTTTAATATACTGATTTACAGCAGTTTATCAAATTTGTTTTATTTAATCACTCAAGTAAACTGCAAATTATCCACATGGTCAATCCACGCAAAGGCCCATCAGTAAAGGAATTGAGCTTACTTTTATGTCAGAATTTTTTTTAACTAAAACTATATATTATGAACAAAGGTGAATTAATAAGCAAAATTGCTGAAGATGCAGGTTTAACAAAAGTACAAGCAGGAGCTGCTTTAGAAGCTGTAACTGATGGAGTAACTTCAACTCTAGCAAAAGGAGACAAGTTGACTTTAGTTGGATTTGGTACTTTCTCTGTAAATCATAGAGCTGCAAGAAAAGGAAGAAACCCTCAAACTGGAATGGAAATCAATATTGCAGCTAAGAACGTTGTAAAATTCAAGCCAGGTAAAGAATTATCTTCAAGAGTTTAAGCACTTAAACGCTATTAAAATATTAAATCCCACTATGACTTGTTTCTAGTGGGATTTTTTTATTTATGCAAGCTTATAAACTAAATTAAATCTGTAGAATATGGGAAGAGGTGATAAAAAAACTAAACGAGGAAAAATTTCGAAAGGATCCTATGGTGTGTCAAGACCAAAAAGATCGGCAGTAGCAGCTGCTCCTCCAACTAAAAAGAAAAAAGCAAAGGCAAAAAAATAACTAGTTGTCTTAGGGTGAAAGGATGCCCTTATTCCAAGATTTTTTTTCGAAGGAATAATATATTCTGTCATGTAAACGGTTTGGCCGTCCTTGCCAAAACTCAAAATAGCTAGGTTTCAGTATATAACCGCCCCAATGTTTCGGACGTTGGGGTTTTTTATTGCTATTAAGAATGGATTGGAATTCTTTTTCTAATTCGTCCTTACTTGCCAGCGGATGACTTTGCTGGGAAACCATTGCACCATACTGACTCTCAATTGGTCTTGTTTTAAAATAATCCTCACTTGCCTTTTCTGAAATTTTTTCTACCCGCCCGTCTATGCGAATTTGCCTTTGCATTTGTTCGTAGAAAAACAGGACACTTACCGCATTATTTGCAGCTATTTCACGACCCTTGCGGCTGTCATAATTTGAAAAAAATATTAACCCTTCGTTAGAATATTCTTTAAGTAAAACTACCCGACTACTGGGCCTACCATCCATACTTACAGTAGAAATAACCATAGCATTTGCCTCAAAGTCACCAAAACTTTCTGCTTCGCAATACCATTGATCAAACTGTTTAATGGGGTCATTATCGACCATATGAATCCTTAAGGTGGACTGGTCGTAGCTCTTTCTTTCTTGGTGTAAATTTTTATTTATCTCTGACACTTTCTTAATTTACAATAATTTTAAGTTGTTTCTCATAACTTAAATTATCACTGTCTAATCTAAAAACAACTCGAACAGCATCATACTTCTGTGCAATAAAAGGGGTCGTGCTTCCGCTAAAATAAGCTTGAAATGGAACAGATGCATTTCTTCCTAAAGGCATTTGTAGCGTTCCTGAAACCGTCTGGACATTTAAACTATCCGTAAATACTTGAACAAAAAACTCAGTTTGCATGTCGTTGTACGTCAAATTATTAATATTCATTGCGGTATCAATAAAGTAGGCTCCTCTTATAGAATCTATAGGTGCATCTATAGCCAAGTATAGACTAAAATCAACAAGTTCACCAGCAGCAGCTATAATAGTAGTACTATCCGGTTGAATAAAGTTTATTGCTTCAGTTCCGACAGGTTTATCTTCTTCATCTTTATTACATGCAATTAGAACGGTAAATAAGAGTGCAAACACTAAAAAATAAGTGGGCTGTTTGTTGCTTTTTTTCATGCGTACCAGAATTTTTATAAAATTATAACTTTTTTTTTACTTCCAAAGTAAGCTCAAGAGCAACGATGCCTGTATCACTTAGATTAGTTAATTGTGTTTAGTAAACTCAAGAAATATGCCCGGGCAAACAGCTATTTTTAAAGCTTATCCAGCTCCCTCTGAACAAAATTAGCTAGGTCACTCACATATTCTGCAGAAAAGTCAAACTGAATATCTGCCGTTTGATATATTTCTGGAATACTTCGCGTATAACCTAAACTTAAAGCATTTTTGTAAGCTTGAATAGCCTTTTGATTATTTGATTTAAAATTCCTCCACATAGCTATTGCGCCCAATTGTGCAAAACCATACTCAATATAATAAAATGGCACTTGATAGAAATGGAGAATCCCTTGATAACCGACTTCTTGAAACTTCTCTAAACCTGTATTATCTATTATCCCAGCCCCGTAGATCTTGTTCAATTCCATCCATTTGGCTCGTCGCTCAGTTCGAGTATGCTCAGGATTGGTATACATCCAATGTTGAAAAGCATCTCCTTTAGCTACTCCTGGCAAAATTTTCAACAAGCCCTCTAAGTGGTTTCTTTTAGCTCTTTTCAAATCTCCCTCATTCGGATAATAACTTTCCCAATTCTCCAAAGAAAATAGCTCCATACTCATAGAGGCCAATTCTGCGACCTCACTTGGCGTATTTCGCATATTAGCAAATGGAATGCTGTAATCCAAAAAACTATGAATAGCATGGCCACCTTCATGCACCATTACTCGAACATCTCCTTCCGAAGATGCATGATTCATAAATATGAAAGGTACGCCCGATTCAGGCATTGCCATCATATATCCGCCAGGTGCTTTCCCTTTTCGGGACTCCAAATCCAAATTCCCTTTTGCGTACATATCAGCAATGCAAGCCCCGAAATATGGATCTAATTTATTGAAGCAGTGGACCGTCTTATTAACGAAATCTTCCGTAGTACTGAAGGGCTTCAACGGTGCTTGCTGCAAGGGATCTACTACCATGTCCCACGGTCTTAGTGCATCTAGCCCTAAACTGGCCTTTCTTTGCTCGCCAATCTTTCTTAACAAAGGGATAATAGCCGTAGCAACGGATTGATGAAATGCTTGACAATCTTCAGGCGAATAATCAAATCGATGTTTTTCATCAAACATATAATCCCGATAATTTTCATAACCTGCATTCAGCGCTAACTGATGTCTTTTTGAAACCAATTGGTCCATAAGATCATCGAGTGCTTCTGCATCTTTATTCTCTCTTTCTCTTGCTAAGAAGTATACATCCTTTCTTACTTGTCTATCGACTTTTTTAAAATAGATGGAAGCTTGGGGCATCGTTAAATCTTTACCCTCATAGTTAATAGACCAAGCGCCAGTTATTTCAGCGTACTTATTTTCCATTAAACTTAAATCTCTACTTAGCTCAATATTCTTTTCAGTGAACAGCGCTAAATCTTTCTCAATACCTCTTTTTAAATTTTTAAAATCTTCGGATAAACTCTCTTTTAAGGGGCTAGCTTCAAATCTTTTTTGCAACTTATTTTCCCAAGGTTTGATTTTTGGAGATATATTAATGTAATAGCTTTCCAATTCCTTTTTGGCTGTTTCGTCGGTGGTATCGATAGATGTTTTGATATACTTTAAGCGCATATCCTCACTCACCACTGCATATAACTCATCCCAATCCTTTAACCATTGCTCAAACTGTTCTTGTGTCTCAATTGGTCTATCATTAAGCTCAATATAAAATGAAACAATGCCATCCCATTCTTCTACTTGAAAAGAAGATGGCATAAATGAACGCTCACTTTGAGTGATTAGAGTTGCAGATGAATCCATTATTTTTTCTTTGGTTTACTCTCTTTTTTTGTTGCTTTCGCTTTCTTTGGCTTAGCTACTTTCTCTTTCTTTGGTTTGTCCTTTTTTACACTTTCCTCTTTCTTTTCCTCCTTAAACATCCCTACTTCATCCAAAGATTTGAACCATTTAATCATTTTACGAATGTCGCTGGTGTAGACTCTTTGCTGGTCGTGTTCTGGCGCAATAGCCACAAAATAAGCCCTTATATCTTTATCCGCAGCTTTTACTTCTGGGCACTTGTCATTGGCCTTCATAGCTTTGAATATTTCCGCTAACTCCATACTTCCTGTATTTGTATATACGGTTATGTTTTCCAAGGGGGTAAACATATGTTGGCGCGAAGAAACAAATTTGCTTTTTTGCTCGCCTAATGGAGTAACTATTATTCCATTATCTCGACTAGTGATCATTTGATATAATCCAGGCAGTTTACTAATTGCCAATATTTCTTTTAGTTCCATGAATAGATTTTAGCCTGCGAAGATACTAAAAAGTAGCTAGTTAAGCATTAAAAGCCTTACTTGCAGTCGAAGTAAGGCTTTAAAATTTATTAAACTAAATGCAGCTATTCTTTGATAATCGAATATGTCTGATTTTTTCCGTCAGTTAACTCAATATTCAGCAGATATAATCCAGAAGAAAGGTTCGACACATCTATACGTTCATGTTGTGATAAATCATACCGCCCAATTGTTTTACCAGTAGATTCAATTAGGGTTATAGTCCCTTCAAATTCCTCCTTATGCTGAACATGTATAAAATCTACTGCAGGGTTAGGGAAAACTGATATTTTCAAATCAACTGAATTAGCACTAATGCCTGTGACAGGGCTATCTTTAGTCCTTATGTTATCCAAGCAAAAATATGCCGGGGTCATCATACCCCACCGCCCTACATCTGAAGACTCCAGAGAAAAAAGTAAGCTGTCAGCATTTCCCAAACTACTCAAATCAACATAAGTCCATTCATCAAGAATATAATCATCTGAATTATTTGTGAAACGGAAATCCGCTAAATAAAATTCTATCTTTTCCGTACCAAGCATTCCGTTTTCGTACTTTTCTATATTCAATAAAAAGTAATCGGGGTCATCCCCAGAGGCACCTCCAAAATTCTTCGCATGGCCATCTCCATCACGCATACTCAAATAGGCATAAGTACTATTGTTTATATACATCCCCTCCATAGCTCCACCACTAGCAGGACCCGTGAGGCTCATAACAGCACTGCCTGTTGAGTAATTCATATAGGCTACACCATAGGTCATTGAACCCTCAGCACCCTCAGCAGCTATGCAGCTTAAATCATTCGTAAAACCCGGTGTAGTCACATCGGTTTTTGTTGAAACGCTGAAACCAGCCCATGAACCGAATTGGACATCGTAAGAGTTGGGGAAAAATAGGTTTCCATCACTATAGCCACCCGAGAGATCACTACCATTCAATGCGGAATTCGGAGCTAAATTAAAATTCTCGAAAGTAGCTGTAGTTTGAGCAAATAAAAAGCTGGTAACAGCTAAACAAAGAACTAAAGTAATTTTTTTCATCATTTTATTTTTTTAGATTAATGTTAATACCGAATTGAGCATTAATTCCAGGCATTTGTCGCCGCTCAACTACGATATAGTTTTGGTTATAAATATTTTGAATTGAGGTAAAAATTTTGCCTGAAAAATTGGATTGATTGAAATGGTAAGTAAAATGAACATTGCCCACATGATAACGTGGTATCGCGTCATTAGCTCCGATGGTTTCTCCTACTACTTGGTGCTGATATTGAATTGCCCAATGACTAATTTGTAAAGAAATATTTGCAGTTGACTGATAAATTGGTGTATAAAACAATTGATCACCTTTTGATAATTTGGGTAAATCCAAATCTATACGGTAGCTGGATTTCGTATAGTCAAATCCAAGTCCTGCTTGAAAGCTAAATTTATGCTTATGATATTTATAATCCAGCTTAGTTGTCGAGCCGTAGGACCATACCTTTGCAATATTACTAGCACTCCAAAAGAAACCAATATCACTGGGCGCCCATAAAATCCAATCCTCTATATTCCGATTAAAAATAGAACTGCTTATTGCAATGCTGTGTCGTTTGCGACTCCACTCTCCAGCAAGTCCAATCTCTTGGCTCCATCCCCGTTCGGGTTTAAGCTCAATATTACCGCCAGGATTCCAATAGAGGTCATTTAAAGTGGGTAATCTGAACTCGCGTGAAATCTTAAGTTTCAGAATTAATCGATTTCCAAGTGCTTGTTTAACTCCAAAATATGGAACAGGAAGTAAAAATCGCTTATCAATCCACTCTTCACGAAGACTCAATTGCACTTGAGTTTTAGGGCGACTATATTTGTAAGAAATCAAGCCTGCTATTTTAAGTTGCGTTACCTCACCTTGATAAGACTGGCTGTATGCCTTGGCTCTTGTGGTGGTATTAGCAAATTCTAGTTTATGTCTCCTATTGACTTGATAGGTATAATTAAGCTCTCCTAAAGTAGTATTAAACTTATTGAGTGCCTCGAGTTGTATTTGGGGGTCATTAAAAAATTGCATCTCTCGATAATGCCCTATTCTAGTTTGTAGTAAATGTTTTTTGAAAGTAAACTTCCAAAGCCCCATAAATCTTTTGAAATTGTCGGTTTGATAGGCCTCGCTGCTTCGTTGTGTCAATGTCGGTGGAATTTCTTTATCCGATTCTTGCACCCAAGCATGGATAATTAGTTCATTCTTGTTATTTGGTTTTAGATAAAAAGATTGTAATATCCCGAGTTGTAAAAATGCCGCGTTGCGCTGCCTGTAATTGTCTACATTGGGAGCTGGCCTGACAAGTATATCATTTTTACCTTTTTGAAAACTTAATTTACTTACACTTTGAAACTTTTTATTGCCTGCGGCAATCTTAAGTCGTTGTTGCAAGTTGGAGAAACTGGCAATACTCGAAAAATAATCCAATTCAAAATTTTGGGTATAGCTCGCTTGGTTAGTTATCCCAATTACTCCACCAATTGCCCCACTACCCCAGGAGGAGCTGTTACCGCCCACCTGCAAGCTAATTTCATCACTAAAACTTACTGGCACAAGTGACAAATCAAGCAACCCCAACATTGGACTTTGCACAGGTAGGCCATTCCACAACAAAAGGGTTTGAGATGCACTTGCTCCTTGAATACTGACCGTAGACAAACTATTCCCTCCATAAGATTTGATATAGACATTGCTTTCTTGCAATAGAAAATCGCCCAAGCTACTGTATGCTCTTGATTGCAAAACCGCGCTATCCCATGTATAATTCTCCAGACCGATAGCTGCTTGGCGAACCCTCTCCACCTGCATTTCTGGAAGAAGAACGGTCGTATCCACTTGAGCGAGTATAGCACTGCAATTAGCAAGCGCAAGTAGATGTAAAATGTGTTTTAGAATGTGCTTCAATTTCTTTTTACTTTAACTTTCAAAAGAAAAATACAAGCAAGCGCATAGGTAAGAAATTACCACGCGGTTAAATGTAGAATTCACTTTTCTTCCGAAAGTTTTTCCAATTAATCTAGTGGCAGGTATTCTGGCTCATTCCATTTTTAACGCCTTCCCATTTAATTAAACAGTGGCATAATGCTAAAAACTTTTTGGAATTTACAGCAGCGGAGACTGCTCCCGATTTACACGGGATTCCCTTTTAAATTTGGATATTACATCCAAATCACCAATAGATTACAAATGTAATTTAAAATTTGAATAAATGTGAAGCGAATTAGCTAAAAAACTATTCTAGCTCCAATTTTAAAAACTTACCGGTATAACTTGTAGGGTGTTTGGCTAGGTCTTCAGGTGTTCCTTCAAAAAGGATTTCGCCCCCTTTATCTCCGCCTTCCGGTCCTATGTCGATAACATGATCTGCTACTTTAACTACATCCATGTTATGTTCAATAACCAAAACGGTATTCCCCTTATCTACTAGCTTGTTAAGCACGCCGAGTAAGACGTTAATATCTTCGAAGTGAAGTCCTGTGGTTGGCTCATCTAAGATATAGAAGGTTTGTCCAGTATCTTTTTTACTTAATTCTGCAGAAAGTTTAACTCGCTGAGCTTCCCCGCCGGAAATGGTCGTAGAGCTTTGCCCTAGCCTCAAATACCCTAATCCAACATCCTTTAAAGTTTTTACTTTTCGGTAGATTCTAGGTTGAGATTCAAAAAATTCGCAAGCATCATCAACGGTCATCTCCAAAACATCATAAATAGATTTTCCTTTAAATCTAATTTCTAAAGTTTCTCGATTATATCGCTTGCCCATACAAATTGGACATTCGACTTCTACGTTAGGAAGAAAGTTCATTTCTATAACCTTAACACCTCCACCGCCGCATTCCTCGCATCTTCCCCCTTTGACATTAAAGGAAAACCTTCCGGGTGCAAATCCTCGGATTTTTGCTTCAGGAGTTACCGCAAATAATTTCCTTATTTCATCAAAAACTTTGATATAAGTGGCAGGATTCGAACGGGGAGTTCTTCCGATAGGGGATTGATCGATTTCTATGACCTTGTCAATATGTTTTAAGCCCGTTATAGACTTGTAAGGCAATGGTTTTGTTCTTGCTTTGTAAATATATTTGTGCAGTATGGGATATAAGGTTTCATTCACGATGGTAGACTTACCACTTCCAGATACTCCGGTAACACAAATAAATTTTTCTAAATCAAACGCTAGAGTTACATTTTTTAAATTATTGCCCGTCATACCACTAAGCACGATTTGTTTTCCACTTCCCTTTCTTCGATTTGCAGGGACGGCAATCTCTTTTTTACCAAATAAATAATCAGCAGTTGTGGTTTTCACATTTTTAAAACTAGCTGGAATACCTTCAGCTACGATTTCACCACCATACTCCCCTGCTGCAGGACCGATATCCACTAAGTAATCGCATGCCAGCATGATATCTTTATCATGTTCAACAACAATTACGGTGTTGTCACTTTCCGCTAATTTCTTTAAAGAAGCAATTAATTTTACATTATCCCGCTGATGTAATCCAATGCTGGGCTCATCCAGAATATAGGTTACACCGCTTAACTGGGAACCAATTTGTGTCGCTAAGCGAATTCGCTGTGCTTCTCCTCCCGACAAACTTCGTGCAGGACGATCTAAACTCAAGTAATCTAAACCTACATCAAGCAGAAAACTTATCCTTTCTCTAATTTCTTTAAGTACTTCAACGGCGATTTCATTTTGCTTAATACTTAATCGTCTTTCGATGTCTTTCAGCCATTGAAAAAGACTGTTAATATTCATGGCTGAAATTTGACCAATATGCAGCCCATCTATCTTGAAGGATAATGATTCTTTCTTTAATCTATAGCCATTACAACTCGGGCAAGTTTCTTGTTCCATATATTGCTCAGCCCATTTACGGATGCTATCTGAAGTTGTATCGCGATAACTTCGAATAAGCATTGCCTCAACTCCTCCATTTTCGATAGTATACCATCGATCCGCATCCGAAATATTTACTTCTTCCGACGGTGTTTCTTGTTTCGGATCTCCGTATAAGAGTAGATTTAAGGTATCCCTATCCATCTCACCCACAGGTTCAGCCAAATTAAAATTGAATTTTTTGGAGAGCCTTTTTAACTCTTTAAACAAGTATCCGTCTCGACGTATTCCCAAGGGTGCAATCCCTCCTTTATTGATGCTTAGTTTTTTGTCGGGTAACATGGCATCCTCATTAACTTGCATCTTGTATCCTAGGCCTTTGCAAGAAGGACACATTCCATAGGGCGAGTTGTATGAAAATGAATTTGGAGAAGGCGCATCATAAGAGATTCCACTTTCCCTATCCATTAAATTTTTACTAAAGGGATAAGTCTTATTTTCTTCAATATTTAGTATGAATAATAGACCATCTCCCAATTTCATTGCCTTATCAATGGATGTAAGTAAACGATGGTCATTTTCCTCTTTCACATTTAAGCGATCCACTACAGCCTCTATGTCGTGTACTTTATATCGATCCACTTGCATTTTAGGAACAATTTCTAAAATCTCACCATCGACACGTACTTTTAAAAACCCTCTTTTAAAAAGGGAGTCAAAAAGCTCTCTATAATGCCCTTTACGCCCTTTTACCTGAGGAGCAAGAACCACAATATTTTTATTTTTGAAAGTCTCTCGAATTGTTTCAATCACCTGGCTTTCAGTAAACTGCTCCATTTTTTTTCCTGAGACATAGGAATAGGCATCTGAAGCTCTAGCATAAAGTAATCGGAAGAAATCATATACTTCTGTTATCGTTCCAACTGTACTTCTTGGATTCTTACTTACGGTTTTTTGTTCGATTGAAATCACCGGACTGAGTCCTGTAATGCTATCCACGTCCGGTCTTTCCATATTACCCATAAACTGGCGGGCATAATTAGAAAAAGTATCTAAGTACCTGCGCTGCCCTTCAGCATATATGGTATCAAAAGCCAAAGAAGATTTTCCACTGCCACTTATTCCTGTAATCACCACCATCTGGTTTCTCGGAATTCGCACAGATAGGTTTTTTAAATTATGTACTCTGGTGCCTTCTATGTCAATAAATGCAGGCTCCGAAATTCTATGGTCACTTTTTTTCTTCATGAATTTTGCAAAGGTAATCAAGAAAAGAAGATGAATAAAAAAAACCTACAGGAATTCCTGTAGGTTTTTTAGTTTATAGTAATGTGAAACTTATTTATTTAGCTCCCGCTTCAATCGGTGTATTCGGATTGATATGATATGCATATTCGTATACCGTAACATTAGATCCATCTGCAGTCATACTTAATCGCATCCAGGCATAATGTGTATTACCTGCCGCTTGAATGCTTAATCCAACATATTTGTCTTGTCCTAAAAATTGCCCAGCAGTAATTTCTTGGCCATAATAAGTGCCTTTCAAACCTAAATAACCATAATCCAACCATGTTACTTGAGAAGGCCCAATTGAATTACCTTCACTCAATGCAGTTGCAAAGTCCTCCATATAGCTATTACCACCTACGATTATTGATTCTGATTGAGTTAAAACTTGCCCACCATTTAAACCGCTGATATATCCATAGTTAACCGATGTGCTAGTCCCCCCGTAGGTATAATTATAATTATATGCTCCGATAGAAACGTCTAATATGCCATCGCCGTTAATATCAATTTCCACTTCATTTCCCGAATTATTCATCGATGTGATAGAAATATCCGGATTAACATCCGTTTCTATAATATTGGGATCATTTGAATCATCTTTCTTACAAGCTGCTATCATAGTTATGGCAGCTCCCGCAAGAACAGAATACTTGGTCATTTTCTTTGATAAGGCTGAATTCTTTTTCATAATATTACTATTTGATAGTCTAAATATAATTAATTAATTGACCCTATGCAAGGAATCATCTATTTTTGATGCCATTTCTTCTGCTAACAATGCTCGCTCAAAAAAACCTTTCAATTCATTAATGCTGGATGTGGGATTACTCAAAACTTCGTGATACGATACTTCTATATACTCAATATTCTCACTATTATCTGCATGATCAATAGCCATTTTGTATGAATTATCTAAAAGCTTATCGATTTCAAATACGGTATTTGTTTTTTCTCCAGGAGCCAAGTTTTGTCGCATAATATCTTGCGATTGTGCAACATCCTTGATTGGCCTTTTCATGAAAACAATTTTATACTTCATATTTCCTGGTAAGAAACGTATCAAGCTACTAATCACTTTCACCACTTTATCTTTTGCTTCATAGATGATTCGATTATCGCTTGCCAGTCTCTTCACATTTTGATGCTCATAATATCCATTTGGATTGTCTCGGTTTGCTTCTCTAACATTGTCGGTAAAAACCTCCATACCTCCTGCCTCGAGCATTTGCATCATCATTGAAGTGCCTGATCTCGGAAGACCAGAAACGATATAAACAGTTCCCCTGTAGGATTTCACCATTTCAGCCTTCAGGATCTCTGCTTTGGCAGGATTATCCATTTGATTTTCATACAGATCTATCAACTCCTTTCTTGCTTTAGACATCGCTGGAGCGAGGTGCAAGGCTACTAAAAAGGCCTGTTCAGCTTCTTCATATGCCTCTATTGCTTTAAATGCTTTGGCTAAATGGAAATGTGCTGATGGATTAAAATATGTTAAGCTAATGGAGTCAATTAAGACATCTATCGCCTCTTCGAATTTCTCTTGAGCCAAATATGCCAAACCCAATCCATGCAGTGCTGCATAACTTTCATGGTTGAAATCGAGCAAGTTTTTAAAATTCTTTTCCGCCTCTTTATAATTGTGTAATTTCAAGCAAGTGGAACCAATCTGATACCATAGTTGTGGTTTCGGTGCCCCTCCAATGGTCATTAAACCATTTAAGATTCCTAATGCTTTTTTAAAGTCATTTTTTAAGTAGGCAAGTTTAGCTTCAAGTAGTTTTAAGCTAATACTTCCCTTGCTTAGCAATTCATTCAATCGGTTAATTGTGTTTTCTAATGCTAAGACTTGTTTCTTCTCGACTAAAATATTTGCAAGAAAGAAGAGATATCGATGGTTCTCTGGATGATCATCACATAGTTTAAACATTATCCTTGATGCTTCTTCTAGTTTTTTGGCATCAAAATAACTTCGAGCTAAATAATAATTATTCTCATCAAGTAATTTTTTTACTTCTTTTGGACTGTCCAAATCAACATGATCGACATATCCTAGTTCCACTAATTGCTTAATTAAGTCGTCACTTTCAAATTGATTTAACACCCCATGCTTTTCTTGGCCATCTTCATCATGACTTGGTACAAAAGTTTCCTGCTTTTGTTTGGCATATATGGCATTTAAAACTTTACCATCCATATCTCGTCCAATTGGAATATCAAACAATGAAAGAATAGTTGGTGTAATATCGAGCAAACTTGAACCATGGATTAAATCATCCTTTTTTACATTTGGGCCTTTGAGGGCAAGCATGCCTAAATAATTATGCTCTCTTGCAATAGCCGCAGGTTCTTTTGGAAGTTCTTTCACTCTTAGTTTATCAGAATGAAAACCATGGTCCGAAAGCAGCATTACATATGACTCATCATCTATTAGTTCAAGCCATCGTGATAACATGAGATCGTGCCATTTATACGATGCCTCCACAACAGAATTAAACAACTTAAATCTGCGCTCATCAGCCCACTCAAGTTTTGGTGGATGATACTTCATAAAACAATGTGAAATATGGTCTATTGCATTGTAATAAACGGCCATAAAATCCCACTCTGTGTGCTCCGCTAAATACGTTGAAACGGCATGAATACTGATACATTCGGCTAAGTCGGCCAAAAGCAAATTTACAAGTAGAGAATCTTCCTCCGTCAAATTTTCATAATTCGGTATAAATGAGGACAACTGTTCAATGCCTAATTCCCCGGGATGCACCCTCAATTTATTTAAACGCTCATCAAGTGCTGCTGGGAATACAGAACGGGGCACAGCTGCCCAGTTATGCCATACAGATTTCTCCTTTGCCTTGCCATAAAAATTCGAGACTTGTACCCCATTTATATTGCCTGCGGGATGACTTGGCCACCACCCCACTACATTAGTTTTATACCCGTATTTATTCAAAATTTCCCAAACAGTACTCGTTTGGATGGATTCGTTGGTCACCGCTCCCACCTTCGTGTTTTTCTCTTTTCCCTCTAAAAATCCATGAACGCCATGCTTAAAAGCATATTTACCCGTAGCAATTGAAGTCCATAACATAGGAGATAAAGGAGGGTCTAGCGTAGCAATGTTTCCCATCACCCCTTTATTTATTAAACTTTCTAAGGCAGGCATTTCACCTCTATCTATCAAGGGATTGATGACTTTCCAATCTGCAGAATCCCAACCCAACAGTAAGAATTTAGGCTTTTTTTTCATCCTGCTTATTTTTTTTGGACGGTGGAGTTCTTTTTTCACGCCACATCTCCACACCTCTATATCCTAAGGCCAGGACATTAATCAAGCCTTTAGCTATCATTTCTTCGGTGCTAATTGATTGTTGATTCTCTTTTTTCATAAACTTACAACTTGAATTCAATGTTATAACTTGTCAACAATATTAAGAAAAATTGATTCAATAAGATTTTTTTAATTGTGATGATTTAATTTTACACCTATGAAGTTTTTAAATGAGCTAAATCCGCCGCAAAAAGAAGCGGTAACCTTTACCGACGGTCCATTGTTGATTATTGCCGGACCTGGCTCAGGAAAAACAAGAGTATTGACCTACAGAATTGCCTATTTAATAGCACAGGGTATTGATCCTTTTCGAATTCTTTCTTTAACGTTTACTAATAAAGCAGCGGCAGAAATGAGAACAAGGATTGAGAAGATTGTGGGTCATGAGGCTCGAAATCTTTTCATGGGTACTTTTCACTCTGTTTTTGCACGTATTCTTAGGAAGGAAGCTCCTAAACTGGGATTTCCAAGCAACTTCACCATCTACGACACCAATGATTCGAAAAGTGTCTTAAAGAGTATTATTAAGGCGCAAGGTTTGGATGATAAAATTTACAAACCCAACCAAGTTTTCTATAGAATTTCACAAGCCAAAAACTCCTTAATTGGAGCCCAAGCTTATGCATCGAACGTTGAATTAGTTAATGAGGACATTGCAGCAGGAAAACCTAAAATTGCTGAACTTTTCGCTCTCTACACCAAAAAATGTAAGCAAAATGGAGCTATGGATTTTGATGACTTATTGGTTAATTTTTATCTCCTTTTAAAAAATCACCCCGAATCCTTATACCACTATCAAAATAAGTTTCAATATATACTAATTGATGAGTTTCAAGATACGAATACCGCACAATATGCCATCATCAAAAAGCTAGCAGATAGAAATCAAAACCTCAGTGTTGTCGGTGATGACGCTCAAAGTATTTATGCCTTTCGAGGAGCCACTATCACCAATATTCTAAACTTTCAGAAAGACTTTCCTGATTATAAGTTAGTCAAGTTAGAACAGAACTATAGAAGTACGCCGCAAATTGTAAATGCGGCTAATCACCTTATAAAACACAACTCTTCTCAGATCGCTAAAGAAATTTGGACCGATAATCAAATTGGAGAGAAGATTAAAATATTTAAAACTGTAAGCGACAACGAAGAAGGTAAAAAAGTTGCCGATCTCATATTTGAATTGAAAATGAACGAGCAATTACGCAACAATGAGTTTGCCATATTGTATCGGACCAACGCTCAATCAAGAGCTATGGAGGAAGCATTACGGAGGCAGAACATTCCTTACAAAATATTCGGAGGCTTATCATTTTATCAACGCAAAGAAATAAAGGACTTGCTTGCTTACCTTAAATTTATTGTCAATCCGAATGAAGAAGAATCGCTGAAAAGGATCATTAACTATCCTAAACGAGGAATAGGGAATACCAGCTTTCAAAAATTAACAGTAATTGCGGACAGACAGGGCAAAAGTATTTGGGAAGTCTTGAATCATATAGAAATGTATGAGTTCCCTAAAAGGGCACGTCAAACCCTGCGTGATTTTGTGACGATGATTCAAAGTTTTCAGACTATGCTTTCCAATAAGAATGCTTATGATGTTGCGGCTCACATTGCCAAATCAACTCAAATTTTACAAGAGCTTTATAATGATAAAACTGTCGAAGGCGTTAGTAAATATGAAAATATTCAAGAATTACTTAATGGTGTTAAGGAATTTAGTACGGAGGATGTGATAGAGAATGAAGACGACATAAATAATGACCGTAGTTTAGGCGCATATCTTCAAAACATAAGTTTGCTAACTGGGGACGAAAAAGATAATGAAGGAGAAGAAACAGTTAAAATGATGACGATTCATGCTGCGAAAGGATTAGAATTTCCCGCAGTTTTTGCTGTCGGACTTGAAGAAAATTTATTTCCTTCTCCCATGTCCTTATATACCCGGGAAGATTTAGAAGAGGAGCGTCGACTGTTTTATGTTGCTATTACAAGGGCTGAAAAACACCTCTTTATCTCATTTGCAAATACAAGATATAAATTTGGCACACTCCAATATAGTGAACCCAGTAGGTTTTTAAAAGAATTGCCAGAGACCGAGCTTCATTTAATGGGTGCTCCAGCGAGAAAAAATGAATCTATTAATTCAGCTATTCGCCAGACCAGTCAATCTGGATTGGGAGAGCGAAGCTTAAAGCCTAGAAAAGCTCAATTGATAAGAAGGGCAAATGCCCAAGCCCCGGACCCCAATTTTGAGGCAGATGATGTAAGTAAATTAAAGGTAGGGCAAATAGTGTTACATCAGCGATTTGGGGAAGGTAAAGTAAGTTTTATAGCCGAAGGGTCTAATGCCATTGCAACCATAAATTTCAGTCAAGAAGGCGAAAAAAAGATTATGTTGAAATTTGCTAAGCTGAAAATCATGGATTAAATGGTTCGCAGGAATTATACACTTTACCCGCAATAAACTAAAATTAAAGAAAAATCTTAGTACCTTGCAATCGCAAAAGGCAGAGTATATGCCTAATTGCAGAGCAAGCTTCCCTAACAAATAATAAGCTTAACCGGAAGAATAGCATATTTTCAACCTTATCAATTTATATGGAATATAATTCCCAGCGAGGCTTTTTGCGCCTCAAAGAATATGGTAGACATATTCAAAATTTAGTAGAGTACGCGATTAGCATACCAGAAAAAGAAAAAAGGCAAGATGTAATTGATCATGTCATTCACATTATGGGGAACCTCAACCCACATCTGAAAAACGTAGAAGACTTCAAGCACCTGCTCTGGGATCATTTGCATATTATGGCTGACTTCAAACTAGATGTCGACTCTCCTTATCCTTTGCCGGACAAGGATGTTTTGTTTGCTAAACCAGAACAGTTTTATTATCCAATTAAGAATAGAAAATACAGGCACTACGGTAAAAACATTCTTAGCATGATTGAGAAGGCTAGCGAAATGGAAGACGGCGAGACGAAAAGAGCCTTTACCAAATGTATTGCGAATTATATGAAAATTGTTCATAACAATTGGAATAGTGATACAGTTACTGACGAGACTATAATTAATGACTTAGCCATTCTTTCTAAGCAAAAACTTCATCTTGATGAAAATATAATACTCAATAAGGTTGCTCCAAATAAAAAGAAATACGTTAACACTAATCGTACTAATCGCCAAAAAAGCAAGAACTATTCAAACAAGCGAAAAAATTATACTAGAAGCAAATAAATTAGGATAGTGTTCTTTGTATTTACTTAATTCTATTAAATTTGAACCATGACTTTTCTGGATTTCGAAGAACCAATAGCGCAACTATACGACAAACGTAAAAAACTTGTGGAGATGCAAGCTCAAGGAGACTTAAATCTTGACGATAAAATCGCTGAGCTCGATAAAGTAATTGAAGAGAAGAAAGAAACTCTGTATTCTAACCTTACTCCTTGGCAGAGAGTTCAACTTTCAAGACACCCCCTCAGACCCTACACCCTTTATTATATCCATCATATTTTTGAAAATTTCATTGAGCTTCACGGCGATAGAAAATCCGGCGATGATAAAGCTATTGTAGGAGGTATTGCCGATTTAGATGGTCAAAGTGTGGTGGTTATTGGTCAACAAAAAGGAGTCAATACGAAAATGCGTCAATTCCGCAACTTTGGAATGGCTAATCCTCAAGGTTATCGCAAAGCATTGCGCTTAATGAAGCTAGCTGAAAAATTTAATAAGCCTATTGTAACCTTTATTGATACTCCAGGCGCGTTCCCGGGGATTGAGGCAGAGGAACTTGGACAAGCGGAAGCTATTGCACGCAACTTATTTGAAATGACGCAATTGAAAGTTCCTGTAATTTCGATTATCATCGGTGAGGGTGCTTCCGGTGGAGCTATTGGAATAGGCGTATGTGACAAGATGTTAATGTTAGAAAATACATGGTTTACTGTAATTTCACCTGAATCCTGCTCCTCTATTTTATGGCGTAGCTGGGATTATAAGGAAATAGCAGCCAAGCAGTTAAATTTAACAGCAACGGACATGCTCAAAATGAAAATTGTTGATACCATAATAAAAGAACCTCTTGGCGGAGCGCATCACGATCCAGAAGAAATGTCTAAATCACTCAAAAGGAGTATCAAGCGTAACTTGACTGCACTTCATGAAATGACGCCCGAGCAGAGAATTGAAAAACGAATAGCGAAATATTCAAGCATAGGTACATTTGAAGAAAGGAAAGTGATTTAAATGAAATGGTTTAAAAACATTAAGCGATTTCTATTCTTAAAAAAACTACGATCCGACGTCAATTCTTTGACAAAGTCACCTCGTGAAATGCTAAATATTGGGCAGGCTAAAAAAATAGGGATTCTTTTGGATGCCAAACATGCAGAGGATATAATAACCGTTTCTAAATACGCTGAAAGTTTAAGTAAAAAAGATAAAGAGGTAAGTATTCTTTCTTTTCAAAATAATAAAGAAAAAGAGGATAACGATTCAAGGTTTCTAAATAAATTGGATGTTAACTGGTTTAACATCCCTTACAAAGAAAAAATTGATGACTTCCAACAGCAGAATCTTGACATTTTAATCGCTGCATTTGTGAATGAATGCCTTCCATTAGAGTATGTCGTGGCAACATCAAATGCTAAATGCAGAGTAGGCGCATTCAATGATTCTAAAAGCGATTATTATGAGTTAATGATAAACACAAAAAAAGATGCTAGTCTAAAATATCTACTGCAACAAATCGATCATTTTTTGCATACTATAAACCCCTAGAATATGGATCTTACTGGAACAGGTGTCGCTTTAGTGACCCCATTTAATAAAGATAAAAATATAGATTTCACCAGCTTGGGTCGAATTATTGACCATTGCATTGAAGGTGGAGTCAATTACTTGGTATGCTTAGGGACTACGGGAGAAACCGTTACTCTTACCCTAAAAGAGAAGCAAGAGCTTCTCGATTTTACAAAAAATCAGACTGCCGGAAGAGTTCCTCTTGTTGCAGGATTTGGCGGAAATGATACCATGCGTATTTCTGAGCAAATAAACAGTTTTAATCTAGATGGGTACAGCGCGATTCTATCTTCAAGCCCAAACTATAATAAACCTTCTCAGGAAGGTATTTTTCAACATTATAAGCATATTGCTTTGAATAGCCCTTTGCCCGTTATTTTATATAATGTGCCGTGCAGAACGGGTCAAAATATGGAGGCTGAGACGACAATTCGATTAGCAAATAAGTTTGAACAAATCATCGGCATCAAAGAAGCAGCAAATGACATTCTTCAAAGTATGGAAATTCGCAGAAAAAGCCCCTCCACCTTTCAATTGATTGCTGGAGATGACATCCATGCCTTACCCATGATTAGCTATGGTTGTACAGGAGTAATTTCTGTCGTTGCACAAGCTATTCCTGCATCCTTCACAGAAATGATTAATGCTGCTTTAGTCGCGGATTTTGGCAAGGCTAGTTCTTTGCAATTTTCTTTCTTAGATCTTATCAAGCTAATTTTCGAAGAAAATAACCCTGCAGGTATTAAAGCTGCTCTGTCTAAACAAAATTTATGCTCGGAAGATCTCCGACTTCCTTTGGTGCCAATTAGCGAAGACCTAAGGACGAGAATTCAGTCTTACTTTGATTGAAATAATTCCATAGAGACCTTCGAAGTTAATTATTAATTAAACCACCTTATCCGCGCAAGAAGTGCTTGCAAAGGCTTCAGGTTTTGCTTTGAATTGGAAGCCCATACCCATGATATAACCCATCGCTTCTCTTAGGGCAGTATTGGATTTAAAATTAGGATTTGTATTGATATCGGCATGTACCTCAAAATCAACCTTATACTTTTCAAGTATATCACATATACTGTATGCAACTTCGATACTTTGAGCGACTTCGGTTATCATTCTTTCTTTAATGGACATTATACCAACATACCTGTGGTTATTAACAAACATAAAACCGCCACTTCCCTGCCTTAAAAAGACTACAGCACTTGCAAATTCAATATGATTTCGGTAAACCTGTGAATCTGTCCCAACACAAACTTTCAATTGATAACCAGCCTTTATTTCATGCTGAATGGTATCCTCCACCAATTTTGGTAAATCATTATCAAGAAAAGTCCCATCTAATTTTCGCCAGCTCATATGTTTAGATTGCTTTTTAAATGTAGTAAAATAAAAACAAATAAACAAGACTAAGACCGTGCAAGGAACATACCTCGTTTAGAGCTTCTTCTTTAAAACTCTCCCAAAGCATTTCACGAATAAAACTAAACTATTCATCAGATTTTCCTAAATTTACGGGATGTCGGCGCCCATTTTTGTTTTAAGTGATCATTATGAAAATTGGATTAATCTTAATCCTCTAACATTAAGCAAACCCATTTCATTGTTGCGTATAGGAATTAGCACTATTCAAGAGAAATGGAAGCTCTATGCTCAAGAGACCCCGCAGATAAAAACTTGCGTACCCTATTTAAGTAAATGGGACACCTGGAAACCAGAACCAAATCATGCATACCTCCTTGTAAATTCATGTATAATTCCAAATGACCTGCTTTGGCAAGCAATAAAAAGTTTGACCCTAGGTCAGTCGCTATACCACCATGAGGATTTAATCGCTTCGCACATACAAGTTGGTAAAGAGGTGTTTGAAGAAGAAATTCAGTTTGATGGCCAAGTCATGCAAATCAATAATCCATGGGATATTTTTAGTAAAAACGAGCAAATCCTGAGACAAGATTTTGCCAAAGTTATAGCTAAACGGAAGTCCAATCCTCTAAGCCAAAATAATACTTTAATTGGACCTCAAAATGAATTGTTTATTGAAGACGGGGCGAGCGTAGAAGGAGCAATACTTAATACTACAAATGGGCCTATCTACATTGGAAAGGATGCCGAGGTGATGGAAGGTTGCGTTGTTCGAGGAGCACTTGCTTTGTGCAACAATGCAGTTTTAAAGCTTAGTACTAAAATATATGGAGCCACGACTATTGGCCCGCATAGTAAAGTTGGTGGAGAAGTTAATAATTCTGTAATTCAGGGGTATAGCAACAAGGGGCATGATGGATTTTTAGGGAATTCAGTTATTGGAGAATGGTGTAATCTTGGTGCGGGCACCAACAACTCTAATTTGAAGAATAATTATGGCGAAATAAAAGTCTACAGCTATAATAAAAAGAACTTTATCAATAGTCAGCTTCAATTTCTTGGTCTAATTATGGGAGACCATAGTAAATGTAGTATCAATACCATGTTTAATACAGGCACTGTGGTAGGTGTCTTTGCTAATATTTTTGGCGGTGGCTTTCCTCAAAAGTTTATCCCCTCATTCAGTTGGGGTGGGTCGGAAGGCTTAACTAAATATAGATTAGATTCTGCACTTGAAGTAGCTGAACGGGTTATGAAAAGAAGAGGCAAAAACTTAAGTGTAGATGATAAGGATATCCTTAAATTCATGTACGAAAATAGTCAGGAATAATGAGTAAGAAAGTAGTGATTGGGAATTGGAAAATGAATACAACCATCGATGAAGCTATCAATTTGGTGATTGACTTAAAGGAAGGATTAGGCGACAATTCTACCATAATCTGTGTGCCCTATACCCATTTAGGAGTCGTTCAAGAAATAGTTGATGATCGCATCGCTGTTGGCGCTCAAAATCTTTGTCAATATGAAAACGGTGCTTATACGGGAGAGATATCAAGTCAAATGTTACAATCTTTAGGTGCCGAATTTGTAGTTATAGGGCATTCCGAAAGAAGAACACATTTTAACGAAAATGATGAGACCGTTAATGCCAAGATTAAACAGGCCTTACTGAGTGATATTGTACCTATTATTTGCTGCGGAGAAAGCTTAAACCTCCGTCAATCAGGAGAATACTTACCCTTTATAGAGGGACAGATAAAAGCAGCTTTAGGTGGAGTGGATAAAAAGGCCGCATTGGATAGCATTATTGCCTATGAGCCTATATGGGCGATTGGAACAGGAGAGACCGCGTCTGCCGATCAAGCTCAAGAAGTCCACGCTTTTATAAGAAAATTACTTCGATCATTATATGATGAGGAAACCGCCAATCACATGAGTATCGTCTATGGTGGCAGTGTTAAACCTTCAAATGCAACTGAATTATTCCAACAAAAAGATATTGATGGTGCTTTAGTCGGAGGTGCCTCTTTAAATGCATCCGATTTTCTTCAGATTATCAATGCACTCTGATGCCTGAATATAAACTCATTCAATTGACAAATACCAATGGCAAGAATGACTTACTCATTGCATATTTAGATCAGTTACAATTCGATTCTTTCGAAGAAGAGGATACAAATACCTTGAATGCATATATTAGTAATGCTAATTTTAAGGAGGAAAAGCTTCAAGAAACCTTAAATTCTTTATCTTTTCTAAAAGGCCTTGAATACACCGTTGGAACTCTTGAAAACAAAAACTGGAATCAAGAGTGGGAAAAAAACTTCAAAGCCATTAAAATTGGGAATGACTGCCTAGTGAGGGCTTCATTTCATCCAAGTCAGCCGGTGAAATATGAATTAGTCATTGAGCCCAAAATGGCATTTGGTACAGGGCATCACGCCACAACTGCGATGGTCATGTCGATTATGCTTTCAATGAGTTTCAAAAATAAGTTAGTCTTAGATTTTGGATGTGGGACAGGTATATTAAGTTTGCTTGCAGAGAAAATGGGGGCAAATGAAATTCAAGCCAACGATATTGAAGAACCGGCCTATCTAAATACTATTGAAAACACTCAAATCAATAAATGCACAAGGATTCATCCCCATCATGGAGAACTAGCGCAAGTTCCTGTTAAAAAATATGAAATTATTCTAGCTAATGTAACAGCGAATACTATTAAGGAAAATTTAGGCAAACTTATCTCGTTGTTAAAACCTAAAGGAGACATTTTACTTAGCGGTATCTTATTAAATCAAGAGGAAGAAATAAAAACATTAGCCCATTCACTAGATTTGATTTTTGTGAATCGGAAAAACCAAGAAAATTGGGTAGCCTTGCACTACTCTAAATCATAATCATATGAAAAATGTAATTGTACTATTTGTCATTTCGTGGTTGCTTATACCTTCGGTGAAAGGACAAATCATCGATACCTTACCAACAAACAAGGAAGCGTTTGTAAAAGCTTTAAAGCAAAAATTCGAGGCCACCAATCGATCAGAATTAAAAGACCTATTCAAGGAGTTTGACGCCAAGCTTAAGCAAAATTTAATAGCAGATAATGTCATAGATGATCTTATAGAGTCCAGTAATAAAATGCTAAAACTAAGAGGTAAGGCTTATCCGCAGCTTCAAAAATTATTAAAGTATTACCTAGCACTCAACGAAATCCCATTGACATCCAATCAATGGAGTGAATTTCAAGAGACTTTGATGGTATTAATGGATGATGCAACACCTGGAGATAGTAAATCAATTATAGACTTTATTGAGTTTACCATTCCTCTTTTTCGCGAAAATGCATTGTGGTTTAGTAAAGGGAAAATATGGAAGTTAAGCACCAATCAGTTTACGCTAAGTATTAATGAAAATGGGCCAATTGTAACCCTTAATTCAGGCCATTTGATTGGCAAAACAGGTGGAGACTCCGTAAAAATACTTAATACTTCGGGAATCTATGACTACACCAGGCACAAATGGAAAGGGTCAAAAGGAAAGGTAAATTGGGAGCGAGCCGGTCTCCCCGACGCTGAGGTAAATGCTTTGTTTGGTGCCTATGAGGTCGACCTGAAAAGCCAAGGGTATGTTATTGAAGAAGTAATATTTACTTACAGAGATTATTTCGAATCAAGTATTACAGGCAGGCTAGAAGACAAAATGGTTAGTTCTGCTAATCCAGAAACCACAAGATTTCCTCGATTTTCTGCTGAAAAGGAGAATGTACCACCTCAACAACTAACACCAAATGTAATATATCATGGAGGGTTTACTTTAGCAGGTTCTAAAATTATTGGTAGTAGTGTTGGTGACCCTTCGGAGCTTTTCATCTATAAAGATAATTCCAAGCAAAAAGTACTACGAGCACTAACAAATTCAATCACCATCAACCTGCCAGAAAAAATTAGTAGCAGTAATGCTGAAATTTCTTTATATTTTGATGAAGACTCGATTTACCATCCACGTATAGATTTGTCTTATGACATACCCAATAATTCAATAAAACTCGTCAAAAATGA
>JADHRO010000132.1 GCA_016777395.1 Chitinophagales bacterium
AGACTAATTTTTAAAAATTTTTCTTGAATCAATTCCAACATCGCTAAAAATGTAAAGACCGCATGCACGCGATTGTCTAAGTGAGCAAAAGCATCTTCAAAGGCAATTTTTTCTTTTTTCTTTACACAAGTCAAGAGATATGATTTCTGGTCTTTAACCGTGAAGTGGTATTTGACTATTGTATGAACCGGTCGGCTTTCTCTTTCTTCCATTCGATTAACAACTCGTTTGAAAGCTTTCATCAATTGATACAATTCTAGATTCTCTAATTCTGCTTCAGTGGAATACAAGTCTGCAATTCGTTTAAGCTCAGCTTGAGTGTTACCTCGTTTGTTTCTTAACAAGCGGTCAGCCTCCATATCACGCAAAGCAGCTGTTACGTCTTTAAACTGTTTATATTCAATAAGTCGTTGAATAAGCTCCTCTCTCGGGTCAATTTCATTCCCGTCAGCATCTAATTCTTTTCTTGGCAACAAGGTCTTCGCCTTAATTCGCATTAAAGTAGCAGCAACCAATATGAATTCACTAGCGACTTCGATATTTAGATCATCGAGTTGATGGGTGTAGTGTAAAAATTCATCCGTAATCTTTGCGATGGGAATGTCATAAATATCCAATTCATCTCGCTCAATAAAGAACAACAAAAGATCAAAAGGCCCTTCGAATTGAGGGAGCTTAATATTGTAAACATCATTGGCATTTACATCAATACGTTCGGCATTATCTGACATCTCCCGTAAAATTAAACAATATTTTCATTTGATATTTGAAGAGATTCTATTCATCTAGCAAAAAATATTTTGCCTCTACTAGACCAATCTTAAGATTAATCCGTTTAAATACTCCATCAACTTCGGTTGAAATTAGTATTTTCGCAACTTATTTGATTTTAACATGATTGCATACCTAAAAGGAACATTAGCGCATAAAACACCAACATTTGTGTTTATAGAAACACAAGGAATTGGTTATCAAGTTTTTGTAAGCTTACAAACATTTGAAAAAATAAAGGATGCAAAAGAATGTGTGCTGTTTACTCGTATGGTTGTCAAGAATGAGAACCAAAATGTGTCGGCATTTGTCTTGTATGGCTTTTATGAGGAAGGGGAAAGAGATTTGTTTGAAAAGCTTTTATCTGTTTCGGGAGTGGGTTCTGCTACCGCCATTATGATGTTGTCTACCTACAAAACTAATGAGATTATACAGGCTATTTTGAATAAGGATGTAGGCTTAGTTAAGAGCGTAAAAGGCATTGGTCCAAAATCAGCGGAGCGAATTATTTTAGAGTTGAAGGATAAATTAGATAAGTTACCACAATTTGAGCAAGAATCTGGCGTTATGGACAACACATTACGCGATGAGGCGCTTACCGCATTAGTTTCTCTTGGCTTTAATAAAAATACGTGCGTGAAAGTAATTAACAAGGTATTATCTTCAGATCAGTCTATTGCTACCGTCGAGGAATTAATAAAGCGCAGCTTAAAACAACTTTGATTTTTTGTGAGAGTTTATTGTCAAAAATCTTTATTCTTAATTTTTTCATTGCTTGTTTTTGTTGCTAAAGCGCAGGACTCAACCAGTAATGATTTACCTTATCCCATAGAAGATAGAACGGGTGATTTCCTAACCGACCCAAGTAACAATCCCTTTGATTTTGACGATCCTGATGCCATTGAGCAATACGTAGAGTACGATGCAGAAACAGACAGATATGTCATAACTGAAACGCTTAATGGAAAAAACATTAAGCCGCCAACTTACATGACTTTCGATGAATACTTGGAGTATACGCTGCGGGAAGAAAATGAAAAGTATTGGAAATCTCGATCAAGTACGGAGCAGCTATTAAAAGATAAAAACGTCAAACTACCTTTTAATCCGGAATTTAATCCGAAAAAGGCGGGAGGAATTTTTAGGGGCTTGACCATCGATATTCGTCCTCAAGGTAATGTGGAGGTAACGCTAGGTGGGAATGTTCAAAAATATGACAATCCAAACTTGCCTCAGCGAGCTAGAACGCAAGGTGGATTTGATTTCGACATGAACATCAATATGAATGTTACCGGAAAAATTGGAGATGCATTGGCGCTAACTCTTAAGTACAACAATCAGACGGGATTTTCTTTTGATAATCAGTTTAAGTTGCAATATACGGGTGATGAGGATGATATTATACAGTTGGTTGAAGCGGGTAATGTCAGCTTCCCTCTGCAAACCCAGTTAATTACTGGAGCGCAAAGTCTTCGAGGTATAAAAACTCAAATGCGATTTGGAAAATTAACGATGACTAATATCGTTGCCGAGCAGCAATCTCAAAAGCAATCTATTGTACTTGAAGATGGTGCGCAAACCCAAACCTTCGAAATCAAAGCAGATCAATACGAAGCGAATAAGCACTTTTTCTTAACTCAATTCTTTAATGAAACTTTCGACCAGTCCTTGGTTAATCTTCCTAATGTTGTATCCCTTGCAAATATTGAAGAAATTGAAGTGTGGGTTACCAATAGAACAGGGCAAACTAATAATGTCCGCGACGTAGTTGCCTTTCTTGATTTAGGAGAAAAAGAACCCTTCAACCCTCAAGTTAACCCTCTAGCGGGTCAAAATTTACCAGACAATGGGGTCAATGATTTATACACGCGACTAATTGCTGATCCCAATCTGCGCTTGAGCAATAATGTTGTTGGACAATTAAATGGTCCTAATTTTAATTTTGAAGCTATTCAAGATTATGAGAAAACTTATGCAAGATTACTTTCAGCATCAGAGTACACGTTAAATAGAGAGCTTGGATACGTATCCCTTCAGACCGCCTTACAACCCAATCAAGTCTTGGGTGTTGCATTTAAATACACGTATAATGGACAAGTGTTTCAAGTCGGTGAATTATCAAGAAATGTTCCTCCAGACTCTTCATCTGTTACAAAAACCTTGTTTGTTAAAATGCTGCGTAGTTCAGCTATTCGACCAGACTTACCTACTTGGAATTTGATGATGAAGAATATATATTCTTTAGGGGCTTATCAAATTAGCCCAACAGATTTCAGATTGGATATTTTTTATTTGGATCCAGGAGGAGGACAGAAAAGGTTTCTTCCTAATGGCAATCTTAGCGATAAACAAATCATTCGAGTTTTAAATTTAGACCAATTAAATAATCAAGGAGACCCTCAACCTGATGGCTTGTTTGATTTTGTGCCTGAAATGACCATAATCCCTCAAAACGGACGATTGATTTTCCCAGTCGTGGAACCCTTTGGAAATCACTTAGAAAAAGAATTAATAGATGCGGGAAATCCCGAATTAGTGGATAATTATGTCTTCTCGGAGCTTTATGATTCTACGTTGTTTTTAGCGCAACAGTTTCCTGAAAAGAACAGATTTGTCATAAAGGGGCGTTACCAAGGAAGCGGAGGAAATAGGATTCAGCTTGGTGCATTTCAATTGCCTGAAGGTTCAGTGACGGTATCTCTCGGTGGAATTTTATTGGTTGAAGGACAAGATTATAACGTAGATTACAATCTAGGGGTGGTGACTATAATTAATGAAGGGCTCTTATCATCTGGTCAACAGATAAAAGTGGATTATGAAAATAATGCGCTATTTGGCTTCCAACAGCGCTCACTTATGGCGTCTCGATTGGATTATAGAATCAATGAGAATGTTTTTATTGGAGGTACCATTATGAAGATGAAGGAAAGACCTTTCTCTCAAAAAGTAAATTTAGGCAACGACCCTATTAACAATACCATTATGGGATTGGATTTCAGGATGAACACGGACCTCCCATTTTTAACACGAGTGCTGGATAAACTTCCGATTTATAGCACAACGGAGATGTCAAATATTTCCTTCCAAGGTGAGGTGGCCCATATTCGTCCAGGGCATAATCGATTTGTCGAGCAAGGTGATGAACCAGTGGTTTACATAGATGATTTTGAAGGATCCAGCAGTGCTTATGATTTAAAAGGTACTCCTCAAACATGGAGACTTGCCTCCACACCCAAAGATGCAAAGGATAGAGCGGGTAATATACTTTTCCCAGAAGCAGAGTTGAGCGATCAATTGGAATACGGATACAACAGAGCAAAACTTTCTTGGTTTAATGTAGATCCTACTTTTTTTCAAAGAGGCCGTGGGCCAGATGAAGTATTTGATGATAAAGAGGTCCTGAGTAATCATTACGTGCGTCCAATTTTCCAACAGGAATTGTACCCCAATAAGGATGTTGCCATTCAACAACAAATTTTCACTTTGGATTTAGCCTTTTATCCAGAAGAAAGAGGGCCGTATAATTATGAGTGGAACAATAGTGGTTCGGCTCCATTTAGTAGAGGTGTGCGTCCAGATGGAAAATTAATTGCTCCTGAAACTAGATGGGCGGGTATGATGCGAGGAATCGATAATAACAATTTCGAAATCGCTAATATCGAGTATATAGAATTTTGGATGATGGATCCATTTATTTATAATGACAACAGCACAGGTGGTCAGTTATATATAAATCTAGGTAATATTAGTGAGGACATCCTTAAGGATTCAAGAATGCAGTACGAGCATGGTTTGAGTGATGATGCTTCATTGATTGATAGCACCGAATGGGGGATTGTCCCCAAAGCACAACCAATTATTAATACATTTAGTAATGATGCCAATCTTCGCCCTATTCAGGACGTTGGATTTGATGGGCTAACCGATGCGGATGAAACAATTAAATTTCAAGACTTCCTAAATACAGTTCAAGTAGATCCAGCTGCCAAGGCTTTATTGGAAGGTGATCCTTCTACCGATAATTTTTCGCATTATTTGGATCCACAATTTGATGGCTTAGCGTCCATTGTTGATCGGTATAAACTATACAATAATCCAAGTGGTAATTCGCCATTACTGCAAGGGAATACATTCTTAGCAGGATCCAATAATCCTGATCAAGAAGATTTGAATAGGGATAATTCATTAAATGAAAATGAGCAATATTTCCAATACATCGTAGACTTGTATCCCGGAATGGATGTAGATAATCATCCTTTTATTGTTTCTTCAAATGCTGTAGGGGCTGATATTTATTTCGACGAGCCTCAACCAGAGTTCAATTGGTATCAGTTTAGAATACCGATCTATGACTACGACGGTAAGATTGGAAACATCCAGGATTTTCGATCGATTCAATATATGCGAATGTTCCTTACAGGTTGGCAAGACAGCACGAATATTCGATTTGGCTCATTGGAGTTAGTTCGAAATCAGTGGAGAACATATCAATATGAATTAACTGATGCGATTGACAATTTACCAATAGACGAGGATGCTACTTTCTTTAATGTCACTCAGGTGAACATTGAAGAGAATAGCGAGAAAGATCCCGTTAACTATATTTTACCTCCAGGGATTTTAAGAGAACAAGGTGTCGCCAACAATGCGAACCAATTGGTGGCACAAAACGAGCAATCAATTGCCTTAAGTGTATGTGGGTTAAAAGACGGTGATTCTAGAGCAGTTTTCAAAAACGTAAACTTAGATTTTAGAAATTATGATGAAATGGTTATGGATGTGCATGCTAACCGTTTCCCCGGCGAAGTTGTTCCAAGAGATGGTGCACTAACGGCATTTATACGTTTAGGCATTGATTTTAGAGAAAACTATTATCAAATTGAAACACCGCTGGTGTTTACGCCAGATGGGCAGTATACAGATAATGATGGCGATAGAGCTTTAGTTTGGCCTGACGCGAATCGATTTGAGGTGAAACTAAAAGATCTTATTGATGCTAAGAAAGAAAGAAATGCGCAATCATGGCCATTAACTGTTCCATTTAATTTTACAACTACTACAGGTAAAATAATAACAATAAAAGGTGTTCCAGATTTGGGAGCTGTGCAGATTACAATGTTGGGGATTCGCAATCCATCACAAAACGATTTGTTTAATCCTTTACAGGATGATGACGGAAGCGCGCAATGTGGTGAGGTTTGGTTCAATGAATTTAGATTGTCTGGTTTTGATGAAAGACCTGCATCCGCAGCTTTGGCTAGTATGTCTATCAAATTAGCAGATCTTGGAAGTGTCAATTTGAGTACCAATCTTCACGGTATCGGTTTTGGTCAGGTTGATATGCAGGTAGATGAACGCTACCAAGACACCTATTACCAATACGATTTTAATACGAATTTGCAGCTTGGCAAATTTTTACCAGCTAAGGCCAATATCATGCTTCCTTTCTACGGAGGAATATCTCAAACCTTTAGCACCCCTGA
>JADHRO010000133.1 GCA_016777395.1 Chitinophagales bacterium
ATTTTTAAGTCAATGAATATTATCATAATAACAGCATTACCTCAGCTATTAGAAAGCCCATTGAGTCACAGCATTATGCAGCGCGCTCAAGACAAAGGCTTATTGAATGTAACGCTCATAAACTTAAGGAAATACGGCACCGGTAAACACCAGCAAATAGACGATTATCAGTTTGGTGGTGGTGCAGGCATGGTCATGAGTTGCGAGCCACTTGCGCGATGTATAGAGGAATTGATGGCTACGCATCAATTTGATGAAATCATCTATCTAACGCCTGACGGATTGCCTTATAAACAGCAAACAGCTAACACTTTATCCCTTCAAAAAAATTTATTATTGATCTGCGGACATTACAAGGGTATTGATGAGCGAATCAGAGAAAAATATGTGACGATGGAGATTTCTATTGGAGATTATGTACTTTCTGGCGGGGAACTTGCTGCCGCAGTGCTTGTAGATAGTATTGGTCGATTATTGCCCGGTGTTTTAAGTGATGAAACTTCTGCCCTATTTGATTCTTTTCAAGATCAGTTGTTAGCTGCGCCAGTTTATACCAGGCCGCGCGATTGGCAAGGGATGAAAGTACCCGATATTCTGTTGAGCGGAAATGATGGAGCGATTGACGATTGGCGCTATGAACAAAGCCTAAAGCGGACAAAAAAAAGACGTCCGGATATTTTAGAGGACAATGAATAATAATTTGTGTGCATCATAGTATTTTATTCACAAATAAAATTTATCTTTGCACTCCGAAATTTAATCTATATCATGGAAAGAGAAATAAAATTAGTACAGGATTCATTTGTGAGAAAAGAAGATATTCCAAGCTTCAAAGCTGGGGACAATGTATCTGTGTCTTATAGAATTATTGAAGGCGGCAAAGAGCGTATTCAAATATTTAAAGGAGATGTAATCAATGTAAGAGGTGCAGGAACCGATAAAATGTTTACGGTTAGAAAAATGTCTAATGGAATTGGCGTTGAGCGGGTTTTCCCGATCCACACTCCTTTCATTGAGGAAATTAAAGTTAACAAAATCGGTAAAGTTAGAAGAGCTAAATTATTCTACTTGCGCGATTTAACTGGAAAATCAGCTAGAATTAAAGAGAAGCGTTAATCAGCGTTTCTTCACACCCTATATTATAAAAAACCCTTGCTTTTGGTAAGGGTTTTTTAGTTTAAACTAATTTGATTGTGAATAGTGATAAACTAGGCTAAAAGAGATAAAAGCGATAGCAAACATGGGAAAAACTCCTGAAATGGCATTATAAATAGCCTTGAAGAACTGCCTGAAACCCTACACTAGGCTTTATTTCACTAGTACTTTGTCTAGCAGTTCTGACCATTCTAGATAATCTGATAAATTATTGTGCTGTGCTTCTTGAACTGGAATTAAATACGTTTCATTTTTTGCTTCTTGAGCCAATTTTTTGCCACTTGAGAAGGCAACTATTTTGTCTTCTACCCCATGAATGATGTATGTTGGATAGTTGACCTGGTTAATGTAAGAATAGCTCTCAAATTTAAAACGAAGAAGCAATTTTAATGGGAATATAGGAGCAATTTTACCTGCTATATCAGCAATACTATAAAAAGGTGATTCCAATATCAAAGCTTTAGCCCTCCGTTGAGCAGCCAATTGAAGCGCAACTCCGGTTCCAATTGATCGGCCATATATAACGATATTTTCTTTGGGGTAAGTTTCACTAACTTGATCAAAGATAAAGCAAGCATCATTCACCATATTCTGCTCACTCAGCTCACCCTTACTCTTCCCATATGTCCTGTAATCAAGAACAAGTAAGTCATAGCCTCTAGAGATGAAATCTGTATAAACCCAACCCCAATCACGCAGACTACCTGCATTCCCATGCAAATAAAAGACTAATCCTTTAGAGTCTTTAGCACTAAAATTCAGGGTATGAATGCTACCATTATTGGAGGTGACGTACCATTTTTCTTCATACGGGTAATTGAAGTCATACACAAAATCTTGCGCAGTGCTCCTTGGATGAAAGAGAAAAGATTCCTGATAAAAATAAAAAAATGAGCAAGCGCCTAAATAGACGAGGCTAAAAAATAGAAATAGAAGAATCCAGTTAATCAATATATTTCTTTAACATTAACATCAAATCTGCCATACGACTAGCATATCCCATCTCATTGTCGTACCACGCTATTAATTTAACTAATCTTCCTTGAACTGCCACTAAATCTCCTTGAAAAATACAGGAATAAGAAGAACTAATGATATCTGAAGAAACTAATGGCTCTTCTGTATATTGTAATACTCCGCCATAACTGCCTGCTGCAGCTTCTCGAAATGCCTGTTTAATCGAATCTACACTAACTTCCTTTTCTACCAAAAGGGTGAAATCTGTTAGCGAGCCCGTCACGACAGGAACTCGATTAGCGATACCATCCAACTTTCCGCTCAACTCAGGAATAACCCATCCAACAGCCTTTGCGGCACCAGTAGATGTAGGTATTATTGAATCTCCCGCTGCTCTAGCTCGGCGAAGATCACTATGCGGCGAATCCTGCAAATTCTGATCGGAAGTATAGGCGTGCACGGTATTAATAAAACCACTTTCAATGCCAAAATTATCCAGCATTATTTTCGCCATGGGTGCCAAGCAGTTGGTGGTGCAAGATGCGTTAGATATAATATGATCATCTGCTGTTATATCTCCTTCATTGACGCCCAAAACAATCGTTTTTATATCAGCAGTTGCTGGAGCAGAAATAACTACTTTTTTCGCTCCTGATTTAATATGAATCATTGCCTTTTCTGTAGTTCGATAGAAGCCTGTGCATTCTGCTACTACATCAACCTCAAGTTTTTCCCAAGGCAGATTCGTTGCATCCCTTTCAGCAAATAGTGGAATGTGTCGACCATCAACAATGATATGCTTATCATCAAAACTAACTTCGTGGTTGAATTTTCTGTGCGCAGTATCATATTGAAGCAAATGAGCCAGTGTTTTTGGATCAGTTAAATCGTTAATAGCTACAATTTGGGCATTTTTGTTATCGATTAACCTTCTAAATGTTAGTCTTCCGATTCTTCCGAATCCGTTTATCGCAATTTTCATAATTTCTTTTTTATATACTCAATATTTCAATCAGTTTCATCATTTCATCGTTTATACGATGATTTTCTTTAATTGCTTTCTCTAATGGGGTGAAGACCATTTTTTCATTCAATACACCGACCATAACATCACTCTTTCCTGCTTTTAGGGCTTCGATAGAACCCACACCTAAACGGCTAGCTAATAACCTGTCATAGGCACTAGGCGGCCCTCCTCGTTGTACATGACCTAGAACAGTTACTTTGATGTCAAAAGAATCGTCCATTAACTGCAATTGTTTAGCCAATTCTTGCGCATTGCCATTTTTGTTTCCTTCCGAAACAATTACAATATTGCTCGATTTTCTTTTTTGTTCTCCCAATTTAATTTTAGCTAGAAGCGCTTCTGGTTCAGTATGAGTCTCGGGGAGCATTACAGCTTTGGCCCCACTAGCTATCGCACAACGCAAGGCAATAAATCCAGCATCCCTTCCCATCACTTCAATAAGAAATAATCGATTGTGGGAAGTTGCAGTATCCCTGATTCTATCTATAGCTTGAATAGCTGTATTCGATGCCGTATCAAATCCAATCGTATAATCAGAACCAAAAATATCATTATCGATGGTTCCTGGTATACCAATAACAGGAATTCCAAATTCTTTGTTGAAAACGTGAAGACCTGTAAATGTCCCATCGCCTCCTATACCTATTATAGCATCAATTTTGTGCTTTTGAAGATTATTGTAAGCTTGCTTTCTTCCTTCCTTCGTCCTAAACGCTTCGGATCGAGCACTCTTAATAATAGTGCCTCCCTTATCTACAATTCTTGCAACAGAACGTTCGTCTAAAGGAGTGAAGTCAGCATCAATCATTCCTTCATATCCTCGGTAAACACCTTCCACCTCTATTTGATAGTATCGAGCTGCTCGGACAACTGCTCGAAGTGCTGCGTTCATGCCCGGAGAGTCACCACCTGAAGTGAATACTGCTATTTTTGATAGTTTCATAGATTAAAGCTACAAGATTTACTTTTAAATTTGATTCAACTTTATATTAGTGTAATTATTACACTAAGTCAAATCTAATAAAAAAAAAGGACACTACATCAAGCCATTGTCCTTTTTCTCTAAATATTTTTTATTGTTTCAAACTAACCGCTATGAAACTTAACTCAAAATCATCGTAAATAGTTTTATCGCCAAGGTCTTCGAAGAACTTTCCTGATCGATATCTAATATCATACATTGTTCTGTCCACAAGCATAGAACCCGAAAGCGTCAATATACCTTCATTTTCTATAACCTCGAAAGGAAATTCAATAGGATGGGTGATATCCTTTATAGTCAGACTACCAAACGCAATTGCTTCATCAGTTGAGCCGTCAAGCTTCAATGTAGCTGAAGGAAACTCACTTGTATGAAAGAAATCCTTAGAATTTAAATGTTCAGTTAGCTTAGTATTCATAGCCTTATCCTTAATATCTTCCACCACAATTGAAGTTAGATCCGCATAAGCAACACCCCCGGTTAATTGGCCATTGGAAAAACTAAATTTACCATTGGTTAACGCGATAGTACCGAAGTGCTCACCGGTCACTTTTTTCGCCTTCCAATTCAACATAGATTTTTCTTTATCGAGATAGAATCCACCCGTGATAGGCTCTTCCATTGATAGGTTCTCCTCTACCGATACTTCTTCTATCGATGTATCTTGCTTACATGCACAGAGTGTAACTAGCGCAAATACCGTTATTGCGACTAAACTTAAGTTGATTTTTTTCATGATTTTTTTGGATTTAATTACTTGTTAAACACCCCTAATAGGCAATAAGTTCATTCAATAAAATATGAGTAGAAATCTTCCCCAAACTAAAAAAGAGACGCAAATACATCTCTTTTTTTGTAGAACCTTTCTGTCGACTAGAAATGGACTAAAGTATCTTTATTGGTGGGCTTGTGTATATTTACGGGAGCCCTAAAAAAAAGTTACAAATCCATCAATTTTTATTTTCCAATGCAATGAAATCACACAAACTTTTAAAACGGTTATCTGCAATAGCATACCTTTGATCTGTAAAATCCTTAGGGGCTGGAATAGCTATACACTTCATTTTTGCTGCCTTTGCCGCTATCACCCCATTTACAGAATCTTCAAAAACTATGCATTCTTCTGGAGCAATTCTTAAATAATTTGAAGCACTTAAAAATACCGCAGGATGTGGTTTACCAAATTCTTCAAATTCTGCAGAGCACATAACTTTAAAGTACTTTTTAATATCCAAGGTATTCACCACACTTTGAATAATTTGCCTAGGAGACGATGAAGCTAATGCAATAGGAATTTGTTGCGATTTAAAGAACTCTAAGGTATCTATAACCCCTGGAAGCAATTGACCGTTGTGCTCAACTTGCTCTTGCACACTCGTCAAAATATCAATTTCCAATTGCCCAAAGTTTGGGTTGACTACATCAAAATGATTTATCCAATATTTAACTACCTCATCGTTGCGCATCCCCATAGTCTCGCCAAGCATTTGATCCGTTAAAGAACAATCTAGCTTCTGAAATGCTGCAATTTCAGCTATTCTCCAAAATGGTTCTGAATCAATCAACAGCCCATCCATATCCATAATTACTCCATTAATCATTTGCTAAGTATTTAAATTGTTGGGCTATTTTATATATTTCTTCTTTCGTAATATTTTCCATTTGCGGCACTCGTCCTAAGAATTTTAATTTGGTGTAATTCAGAATAAAATCCTCACCAGGGGCATATATATCTCCACAAAAAATAACTCCCTTTATTGAAATATTCCTGTATTTTAAAACTTCATAACTGATCTGGCTATGGTTGATACTGCCTAAATAATTATTCATTACTAATATGAGTTCGCAAGGCAATTGTTCAATTAGATCAACAACTAACTCTGTCTTATTTAATGGAACCATTAAGCCGCCAGCACCTTCAATGATTAAATGATTAGCTGTGGCTGGTTT
>JADHRO010000134.1 GCA_016777395.1 Chitinophagales bacterium
TATGGTTTTGAAGAATGGGTGATTGATGAGATTAAACCCTCTATCTATAATTTGTTTCTTTACAACCTCAATGAACTGAAACAGTTTACACCAGCAAAAAAAGTGAAGGCCAGTTTGATAAGTACAGGAATTTACACAATCAATTCTGCCATTCAAGTGAATACTCCAAAACTAGGTATCGGGGTCCATACTATTGATTTGTTTACTGGAACAACTAACAAGAATGGAGTATATGAGATTAAACTCTATCATAACGAGACCTTAACTTATCATTATAGAGTCGATTTACTTTCATTTGATTATACCAAACATGTTTATAGTCATTGTGATTATTGGCAAAAGAAAAACAACAATACAGTGCACAAATGTTTTCGTGAAAAGGGTAATAAGCTTCCTTTTTATCCGGTAATGATTGAAGAGGGGGGAATTGACTTGTCGGATAGTGCCTTGCATAATATTCGTATTGAGGTAAATGATTTTCATGGGAATACCTCGAAGATTTCAGCCAAGCTTCAATACCAGCCGCAAGCTGAATTTTTTATACCTAAAGAAGAAAGGTATCATGCCCATTTCTTGCTGGGCCAGCGAAATCAATTCGGGAATAATAATGTTCGCATTAGTTTAGATGAGGGTGTATTGTTTAATGATCTATATTTTCAATATAAAGAGCGAGTAAATAATTCATTTGGCCCCTTCTTAGACATTCATAATAGTACTGTGCCAGTGGCAGATTACTTTGATATTTCCTTAAAAATTCACGCTATCGATACTAATCAAATTGAAAAGTACGTAATAGCCTATTATGATTACAAGAATCGTAAAAAATCGATTGGAGGTAAATACAATGAAGGATTTTTGCACGGAGAGACAAGAAGTTTAGGCACTTACTTTATTGATATTGATACGGTTCCACCTAGACTAAATGCGCTTAATATAAGTGAAGGGAAACAACTAACTTATCAAAAGAATATACAGTTTCGAGTCAGTGACAACTTCTCAGGTATAGCATCATACGATGCATTCCTAAATGGCAAATGGGTGGTTTTGGTTTATGACGCCAAGAAGAGCTTAATGAGTTATACCATCGATAAAAGTATACTTAAAAGAGAAAATAATTTTGAAGTTTTAATCGTCGATGAGTGCGGTAATTATATTAGTAAGCAGTATGGTTTTACCTATTAGCGATAATCAACAAGCGGGTGAAAAATACTAATTTAGCTATTAATTCTAGCTTGTAGTACTTATCTTCAAACTATGGATAAGACCAAAATCTTGTTAGATTATTTGAGCCAATTCCTAACGGATGAGCGAAAAGTACAATTAAACAAAGTCATTGATCAACGGACTAATCATTTTGCAGTAGCTCTAGAAAACATCTATCAACCCCATAACAGTAACGCGGTTATAAGATCATGTGATTGCTTTGGCATCCAGGACTGTCATGTTATTGAGACTATCAATGAGTTTAGGTTTTCAAAAAATGTGAGTAAGGGTGCAACGAAGTGGGTTAATGTGCACCGGCATAAAGGCACTACACAAGCAATAAGTGCTTTGCGAAGGGAAGGATATCAAATTGTTGCCACAACTCCGCACACGGACGATTGCAATCTTGAAGATTTTGATGTAAGCAAGAAATCTGTTTTTTTCTTTGGGGCTGAGAAAAGGGGGCTGAGTCAAACTGTGCTGAATGAAGCAGATGTTTTTCTTAAAATCCCTATGGTTGGACATACCGAAAGCTTGAATATTTCCGTTAGCGCTGCTATCATTTTACAGCATGTAAGTCGAATGATTAGGGAGGAAAACATAGCTTGGCAATTAACCACTGAAGAAAAAGAAATACTCCGATTATCTTTTACCAAAAGTAGCACCAAACGCTTAGATGATCACTTAAAAGTATTCGAAAAATCTATCATTTAAGCCTCATAGGCTTCCAATTGCTCTCTAATCCACTCGGGAATTTGAATGGTCTTCTTGGATTGCATATCAAACATTACCTGAGTTGTCTGCCCTGTAGCATGAACGAGCTTACCATTTTTACCTTGACTAACTATGGCGTAGCTCAATTCAAAGCTCTTATTCCCAACTTTTGACGTTCGCATAAAGACTTCTGGATGGCGAGCAGTTAGTAACAACTCTTTATGGAAACTAGCATGAACATTGCCAATTAAAAACATATGCTTTGTCCAATCCCAGTCCGGGCAAGCCTCCATCATATATCTCCCTCTTGCCGTTTCAAAGTAGGTGAGAAACACGGCATTATTGACATGTCCTAAGGCATCCAAATCATTCCATCGCATTTGTAGAGGAAAATGAAAATTAAATTCAGTTAAATCCATCGTTATTCTTGTAATTCATAATCTGCACCATGAAATGCTTCATTAACATAACTTGTAGGTATTTTTATCGTATAACTATTTCCAACACTGATCGTCAGTTTGGTGCTAGTCAACCATGGATTTACTATTTTAAGCATCTTGTAGCTTGTCCCATTATCAATAGCAAATTGCGCCAAATCTTCAATTGAATTTTCAACGACTACTTGATTAAATTGGTATGGTTGATACAAATCACGATCAACAAAATTAAAGCCGTATTTATCAGGGTTTTCAAACACCATTTTATAAGACAAAATTCGAAAGATATACCGGGAGGTTTCCGAGTTTAGATATAAATCATAATAGTTAGAAACCTGTTGTTCATTCAAGCGTTTATAGAGCTTGGCCATACCAATATTATAGCTAGCTGCAGCAAGGGTCCAAGATCCGAATTTCTCTTTGGCATCTTTCAGGTAATCACATGCTGCGGAAGTTGCTTTCACATAATCATACCTTTCATCTACCTCATTGTTAATTTCCAAGCCGTACTCCAATCCGGTTGATTTTAGAAACTGCCAATAGCCTGCTGCGCCTGCTGGTGAAACTACATTTCTCAAACCACTTTCAGCAACGGCTAAATACTTAAAATCACCAGGGACACCATTCTCTTCCAAAATCTGCTCAATGTCGTCAAAGTACTTGCTAGATAGTTTATAATTTAACATGGTATTTGAATGCCAAAATGTATTGACTAATAGCTCTCGATCAAAGCGTTCTCTGACTTCTTGATCATTTAATGGAACTCGTTCATTTGCAAAGAAAACATCACCACTAATTCTAACAGGGTTAATACGTTGAGGTGCATTTAAACCATTATCAAGCATAGAATCACCTGCCTCCTGGCAATTGATAAATAAGCTCATCCCCGCAATTTTTGTTGTGGGATTAGGTTTGTTATTTTCATTCAAACTTAGCAGAAATGTCTTAAATACCACCAAAGTAACGAGCGTGACGAACGTGGGCATCAGCCACTTATTTAAATAGTTCATGCTTTAGTTTTTTGAAATTGGAACCATAGAACATGCTTCTCCATAAGAGATTGCTCTTACTACTGGTTTCAATTTTTGAGTTAGTTTAACGTAGTTTTGTTCTTTTACTGAGATTTTTCCGCCGCAGCCTTTAACTACAACGCGCTTATTGGCATATGGTTTTACATTCAGATCTGAAATAGCTTCTGAAATAAAAACGTTTATTGCTTCTGCTTTGTTCTGTGCAAAGATATGAGGGATACCCATATCCGTCAGATAAGATGCCACAAGCATATATGCCCACATGGGAATAATAGCATCACTGCTGCAGTGAATATAAACCTGACTTTCTTGAAACTCCTGAAAATCGTGGCCTTTAAGTGCATCTCTAAACTCCTTCTCTTTAAGAATGATGGCTTTATATAAAAATGGCTTTAGATCAAAACCTTTGATACTATTCATCGAAATGAGCTGGAGCATGTCAATAGTCTCAATAGCTTTTTTTGCTACTTTATTCTCCATTAGATATATTTTTTTCCTTTAGAAAAAGTCGAAGCTATTATCTTCTATATCAGCTCCATTTCTTAAGGCTTCAGTTAATCTGCCTTGAACACCTGATGAAAAAGAACTTGACCTAAGCTTGTAAGCACTTAAATCAGTTGCAGTGGGAACCTCACTTTTGAAGGTCGTCTTTACCACAAATACGCCATTTTCGCCAATGATAGGGGAAGAAACTTCATTTAAGGATAAGCCTAGAGCAGTTGCCACCACCTTTGGTTCATTCCCGACACTTGGTAAGGTAACGTTAGTAAATGATAAATCGTTTGCTGTTTGTATGCTTATCCCATTCGAAGAAGCTAATACACTTAAATCTGACCCACGCAGTTTTTCTTTCAGCATAAGCGCTTTCTTTTCCTTCTTCACTTCAGCTTCAATAATTGCACGTACACTTTCTAAGTTTGCTTTTCCTTCTTCAGTTTGTCCATCTTGAAGAGCGACAACAAAATTATTTCCTATCATAAATGGTGAAGAAACGTCTTCATCTTCCGACTCAAAAGCCCACTTTATCATTTCTCGAGCATTTCCATCTAGTCCAGCGATTGAATTTGCAGTTTTTGCAACACTTGTCGCATCCTTTATTTGATCAGTGCCTGCAAGAAAAGCATCCTTTGTTCGATTGTTTCCAGCATACAAACTCGATTCAGCGAAAATACTGTTTGTAGTTTCCTCACTAGCAAAAATTGATTTAGTTAATGTTGCCACCTTAACTGCTTCTGAAGTGGTTCCCCAATCATAGACTTCCACAAAGTGAGCACCATATTGCGTGTATACCATCTTCACATCACCAACATTCATTTCATAAAATATAGCATCATTAAACGGAGTTACCATTTCACCAGGAAGCACCCACTGCAAATCTCCACCATCTTGCGCATTGGATGGATCTTGAGAATACTTAGCAGTTAAGGATGCTAATGGAATTCCTTCTTCTAAGATTATTGTTCTTAAACTATCAATTAAATTTGAAGCTTCCTCCTGCGTAGCAAAACCTTCACCTGTAATAAGTAAATGTCTTACTTTTAAAGAATCTGCAATTGGTTTGCGGTTAATCAACTTACTTGCCACGAAACTATCATTCACTTTTAAGGGGCCAAATAAAGTACCTGTCTTAGCAGAGAAAATAGAATCTGCAAAAGCATTTGTTAACTCCCCTTCTTTGTAAAACTTTTTATCCCATCGCGTTTCAGAACTTGCCATGATAAATAAGGAATCATCCTCAGCTATCTGCCATTGAGCAAACTTATCGGTCATCCAATTTTCTGCATTCAAAACATCATCACTTGAAGGAGCTATAGCGAAAGCTACATACTTGATATTTACAGAAGCATCTTGTTTAAACTCATTTTCATGACTCTCTAAATATGCATTTAGGTCTGAATCTGAAAAAGAAAGCGCTTCATCTGATACACCAGCAAATGGAAGATAAACAAATTCTGCATTGGCCTTAAGATTGTCATTCGTGTATAAAGCTTCTGCCATCCAAGTTGGCACATTTAAACTTTTCGCTAACAACTGATTATACTTTTTTTCTAATCTTTCCTTGTAAATTGCTTTCTCGAAATTCGTCCATTGCGCACGTTTTTCTTCTGCAGTTAACCCTGAATTTTTATCAACCAAATCTAATGTTTCTAAATATTGCTTAAACAACGCCGCATCATACTGACCATTTTCTCCGGCGAATGACGAAGTAATACTTGGATGTTGAAACTCCTGATCAAAAAGCATGGCTTTCTTTTCCGCTGTTGCAACTTGGATGCCCAAACCTTCAAACAAATCTTTTTTCAATTTATCATTAATGACTTCATTGAACGTACTTGTACGGACATTTTCCTTTTGAGCGAGGGTTAAATCTACTCCTTGAAGCTGATTTTTCATAAAGGTCTCATTGATTTTCAAACGCGCATCAAACTCAGCGTATGAAATCTTTTCCCCATTTACCACAACTATATCCGTTCCTCTTACGGGACCATTACCTTGACCGCCCATATCCATTAGAATGAAGGCCAACATTGCCAATGCAATGACGAATATTAATATACCGCCTAATTTTTGTCTTAATGTACCTATAACCGCCATTTAAATCTATTTTAA